>DASYSN010000666.1:0-1867 GCA_036003305.1 Thermoanaerobaculia bacterium | reverse complement strand
CTTCCTTGACCTTCACGTGGACCTTGATGGTGTCGCCCGGCGCGAAGTTGGGGAGGTCGGTCCGCGCCTCGCGCGACTCGACCAGTTTCATGATGTCAGGCATGACAAGACTCCGTTTTTGTCTGAACTACAGGTTTCGGCAAGAACCGCTCAGGTAGGCGATTCCTTCCCGCTCCGCAATCTTCTCAGAATCTCACGTGCCTCGTCATCTACTTCGGCATGTTCGAGAAGGTCCGGCCGCTTGGCGAGGGTCGCGCGAAGTGCCTGCTCTTTCCGCCACTTACGGATCTTTTCGTGATGGCCGCTGAGCAGGATCTCGGGGATCCGGCGGCCGCGCAGCTCCTCGGGACGCGTGTAGTGCGGGTAGTCCAGCACGCCGCTGAAGAACGAGTCCTCCTGCACTGAGCCGGCGTTTCCGACGACCCCTTCGATCATCCGGCCGACCGCGTCCGCGATCACCATCGACGGCAGCTCGCCTCCCGAAACGACGAAATCGCCGATCGAGACCTCGTCCGGCTGCAGAATCTCGTGCACCCGGTGGTCGAAGCCTTCGTACCGCCCGCAGAGGAAGACCAGCCAGTCCTTCGCCGCCAGCTCCTTCGCGACCGCCTGATCGAAGGCCCGTCCCTGCGGCGTCGTCATGATCAGATGTCCTTCGCCGACTGCCTCCACGCACTTCAGCACCGGCTCCGCGAGCATCACCATCCCCGGCCCGCCGCCATACGCCTCGTCATCGGTCGACCGGTGCTTGTCGCTCGTGAAGTCGCGCAGATCGTGGACGCGGACGTCGAGCAACCCCTGCTTGATGGCGCGCGCGATCACCCCCTCGCCGAGGAGCGCGTCGAACATCCGCGGAAAGATCGTGATGAAGTCAAATCTCATCAAGTCCCTCGGGCAGGTCGACCACGATCCGCTTGCCGGGGATGTCGATCGTCTTGCAGATCTCCGCCGCGAACGGGACGTCGAACTTGTGCGCTCCGCGCTCGACTTCCAGCAGCACGCCGCCGCCGCCCTCGTACGCGTCGACGACGCGTCCGCGCTCCGCGCCCGATTCGTCGACGAGCGTCAGCCCGATGAGATCGTGCAGAAAGTACTCATCCGGCTCGAGTTTCCGCGCCTGGCTCTCGGGAATCTCGATCGTCCAGTCGCGATAGAGCGCGATCTCCTCGGGTGTCTCGATTCCGGAGAACTTGAGGAGGGCCCGGTCGCCGTGGGCGCGCGCCGCCTCGATCTTCACCTCGCGCGTGTCGCTCTCGTCAGGCGAGACGAGCGTGACGTCGTGCACTTCGCTGAAGCGCTCGAACTCCGTCCAGGTCTCGACCGACGCCTCTCCGCGGACGCCGTGCGGCTTGCGGATGGCGCCGAGGGCGATGCGGTTCACTCAGTCGATGATATCGAGGCTGTAGCGCCGGCGCGACTTCTGGCCGGCCACCGAGAGGAGCGTCCGCATGGCGCGGGCCGTGCGGCCCTGGCGCCCGATCACCTTCCCGAGATCCTCTTCCGCCACCTCCAGCTCGATCACGGTCGAATCCGACCGGTCGTACGTCGAGGTGTAGACCTCATCCGGGTGGTCCACCAGGGATTTCGCGAGGAAAGAGACGAGGTCGCGCACGGCGATTACTTCGTTTTCTTGAGCAGCGACTTGACGGTCGGCGAGAGCTGGGCGCCCTTGCCGAGCCAGTAATCGACGCGCTCGCGGTCGATCTTCACATCGGCGGGGTTCTTCTTCGGGTCGTAATGCCCGATCTGCTCGACCGTCGACGCGCTCGGCGTCTTCTGAGAGTCCGAGACGACGATGCGGTAGAACGGCGCGTGCGTGGCGCCACCGCGCCGGAGGCGAATCTTCAACATTCGAGAATGGCTCCTA
>DASYSN010000665.1:0-1971 GCA_036003305.1 Thermoanaerobaculia bacterium | reverse complement strand
GAACTCGATCGCCAGCTCGCCGATGGCATCCGCGCGTTTCGGCTCGCGCAGCCGGACCGAATAATCCTCCTCGCGAAGCGCGCCGACGAAGCTCGACACCGTGCGAAGCGGATAGATCACGTTGCGCTGCAGCGCACGGATCAGGACGACCGTCGCGACCAGCGCGATCGCGGCAATCGCCCATCGGAAGGGGGCGGCTGCCGGAAAGAGAAGCGCCGCGAGTGCAACCAGCGACGGACAGGTCGCCGCAATCGCCAGAAGAGTGATGCGATCGACGCGTTTTACCATCAGCTTCGCTCTGAACAAGTCCCACATCCGTCATCCTGAGCCGCGTAGACGGCGAAGGATCTCAGAATTCGCGGCACGTGGCTCGAGCGGCGCATCTTGAGATCCTTCGCCGCGCTACGCCGGCTCAGGATGACGGAATAAGTGTCCGCGAATTTTTCGGGACGCCAGCCGCGGAGCGGCGAAATCTCGGTAGCCCAAGGCGTTAGCCTTGGGACCTGGGTTCGTTTCAGTAGACCAGCCGCGGAGCGGCGACATACCTCCACGACGAATGTCGCCACTCCGCGGCTCGCTCGATGGAAAGGCGCCCTTTCCCAAGGCTGACGCCTTGGGCTACCGAGATTTCGCCGCTCCGCGGCTGGCCGCTCCCGCAATTTCTTCACAGCTTTTCAGGATGACGGACTTGTTGTCACAAGCCGTACCGCTGAATCCTCCGATAGAGCGCGCTGCGGCTCAAGCCGAGACTCTCCGCGACTTTGCTGACGTTGCCGCCGAACCGCGCGAGCGCCTTGCGAATCAGCAGTGCTTCGACGTCTTCGAGGCTCAGATCCTCGATTCGCGGCTCGCTTTCGACCGGCGTCTGCAGCCCGAGATCGCTCTTGCGGATGGTGCGGCCGCCGGCCATCAGCACCGCGCGCTCGACGGCGTGCTCGAGCTCGCGCACGTTGCCGGGCCAGCCATGCTCGAGCAGCGCCTTCATTGCCGCGTCGTCGAATCCGCTGATCTCCTTCCGGTACCGGCGCGCCTGCTGGCCGAGGAACTGTCCGGCGAAGACCGGGATGTCCTGGCGGCGTTCGCGGAGCGGCGGAACGTGGATCTCGACCGTCTTGAGCCGGAAGAGAAGATCCTGACGAAAGCGGCCGGCGTTCACTTCCTCCTCGAGGACGGCGTTCGTCGCCGAGATCAGGCGGACGTCGGCGTGGCGCGTTTGCGACGAGCCGACGCGCTCGAATTCTCCCGTTTCGATGACGCGGAGCAGCTTCGCCTGCTGCGCCGGCGGAATGTTCGCGATCTCGTCGAGAAAGAGCGTGCCGCCGTCGGCCAGCTCGAACCGGCCGACCCGATCGGATTTCGCGTCGGTGAACGCCCCGCGCATGTGGCCGAACAACTCGCTCTCGAAGACGCCTTCGGACAACCCGCCGACGTTGACGGAAACGAGCGGACGCGAGGCGCGGCGGGAGGTCGCGTGCAGCGCGCGGGCGATGACGCCTTTGCCCGAGCCGTTCTCGCCCGTGATCAGGACATTCGCTTCGGACGGGCCGATGCGCTCGATCATTTCGACGACCGGCCGCATCACCGGCGACTGCGAGATCAGATTCGGATACCGCTCGTCGCGAAGAATGCGGTTCTCGATCTCGAGCCGCTGGCCGTGGCGCAGCGCGCGCCCGAGCTCGATCTGCGTCGCGACGATCGCCTGCAGCCGCTCGTTCTCCCACGGCTTCTGCACGAAGTCGCGCGCGCCGCGCTTCATCGCTTCGACGGCGACGTCGATCGAGCCCCACGCCGTCATGACGACGATCGGCAGCGTGCTGTCCCACGCGTGCACCTGGGACAGAAGCTCCAGCCCCTCGCTCGCCGACGTCGTGTCGCGCTTGTAATTGAGGTCGATGATCAGGAGATCGAAGAGCGTGCGTTCCAGCGCCCGCAACACGGCGCCGGGCGAGCTCACGGTCGTCAGCTCGCAGC
>DASYSN010000664.1:0-4306 GCA_036003305.1 Thermoanaerobaculia bacterium | reverse complement strand
GATGAGCGCGCCCGGCCATTTACCTTCGGTCGAGGAGACAGCATGAACGTGCTCGAGATCCCTGAAGTCGCAAGACTCCACGAGCGAATGCTCGCCGTCCTGAAGATCGTCGCGGAGACGCCCGACCCGGAGCCGGGATTCCTCGGTCTCAGTCACCGCAAAATGCGCCGCACCGCGGCTCGCATCCGCGCCGGGAAGTTCAGCATTCCGGCGGGCGACATGACGACCGAACAGATCCTGGAGGCGATGGAGCGGACGATCCATTGGGAAGAGACGATGAAGTGGGTCCGCGCCGAGATCGCCGACATCATCCAGCAGGTCGAGGCCATTCAGGACTCCGCGGCCAAGCGCGCGATGGACCACCTGATGAACGTCTTCCATACGGCGAGACAGCTCGCGAAGGAGAAGGGACCCGACAGCGACATCGCGAAGTCGGTCGAGATCATGGAGCGCGCCTGGCGCGCCGACTTCCCGCGGGCGAGGAAGAAGCGCAAGAGTGCGTAAGTAAGAGGTGCGACCGCACTTCATACCGCCGGCGAGGGCGCCGGCGCCACACAGAAGCAGAAACCGTCACACGTTTTCGCCGTAGCTCCAAGTGTGAGGCGCGTCTTCTTTGGCTTTCTCGCTTGTGCCGCGGTGGCGGTTTCGGTCGGAACGAGCGATCTCGCGCCGGTGATGAGTGGCGCGCGCGAGCAGGTCGTCGTCCTCGGCGACTCCGTCGCGCACGGCGCAGGCGATGAGCAGGGCCTCGGCATCTCAGGCTGGCTCGCTCGCTACACGGGCCTTCCGATCATGAACCTCGGCGTGAACGGCGCGCGGACGGGGAACGTTCGTTCGTTGCTTCGCGACCGGTCAGCGCAGTCGCAGGTCCGAGCGGCGAGCGTCATCGTTCTGTCCATCGGCGGCAACGATCTGTACGGCGATTCGATCGCGCAGATCCTCGCGAGGGTGTTCCCGAACATCGAGCAGGAGATCACGATCGCGAAGGTGCACAGCGTCGTCGGCTCGCTTCGCCGCCTGAACCCGACGGCACGGATCGACGTCCTCGGTCTATACAACCCGTACCACCACTCGACGCTCGCCGCCTGGCTCGACGAGCAGGTGAATCGTTGGGACGCGCGCCTGATCTGGAGCTTCGCCGATTGGCAGCGTGTGAACGTGGTCCGGATCGCGGATCTGCTCCAGCGCGACGACCGGATCAGTCCTCTCGACCGCTTCCACCCCGCCTCGGCCGGCTACTCGCTCATCGCCTCGCGTATCGCGGCGGCGATGTAGCTACCGACCAAGAGTGATTATCCGGAGGGATCGAAATGTCGACCTATCGAATCGTTTGACTGTTCATATTGACCAATTTCAGCCAATTTCACCTGTTTCGTTCGTGATTGATCGCTCATAGGTGCACAATTCTTGGTCGGATAACTGCTGATCTCGCTATACTTTCGAGTATGTCAGGACGGCGAAAGAATGCTCCCAGGCTCTTCGTCGGTTCGTCGAAGGAAAGCAAACGCTTCGCAGACGCGATTCAACAGAATCTAGATGACGACGCCGACGTGACGGTGTGGGATCAAAACGTCTTCACCATCACAAAGAGTGCGCTTGAAAGTCTGATGGACCAACTCGGCAAGTCAGATTTCGCGATCTTCGTCTTTGCCGCCGATGATGTCGTTCGAATGCGGCAAAAGAAGTATTCGACAGTCCGCGATAACGTGGTTTTCGAATTAGGCTTGTTTATGGGGACGCTCGGGCGCGATCGAACCTTCATCGTCGCCGCAAAGAACGGGCGCCTTCGCATACCGACGGACTTACTGGGAATCACAGTTGGTCGCTTCAACTCCAAACGAGTCGATAAGAATTGGCGCGCCGCCCTCGGGGCATTTTGCGCTGACGTGAGAGTCGCGCTCTCGAATTTTCGCGGTACGCCAGCTCGGCGCAAAGCGAGGTGATCCCTCACCGCGCGATCTCCATCAAGTGCACCTCCGCCTTGCTCTCCGTCTTCGGCATCGCCTGATCCGGTTTCAGCATCGCCCAGAGGATTTGGTTGAAGAGGGCGTCGTCGATGCGGTCGGGGGCGCTTAGGTCGAGGTGCTTCGAGAGCTCGGAGGCCTTGGTCTTCTCGGGGTTCTTCTCGTCCAGGCTGGCCTCGGGTGTGATCGCACTGTAGGGGCTAAGGTCGGGCGTCGAGGCGAAGACGTCGGCGAAGGAGCGGCTGAAGTAGTCGTACTTCGAGAGGCGGCCCATCTTCAGGATGTCTTCGATCGCGCCGAGGACGTCGGTGGTGTTCGCGAAGCGGTGGATGGTGCCGGGGCGGTTGTAGGCGGAGATGACAAGGAGCGGGCCGCGGTGCGCGTCGACGTGATCGGGGCCGGCCTGGGAGTCGTCCTCGAGGACGAACATCACGGTGTCTTTCCAGTATGGCGAGTGCGAAAGCGCCTCGACCATGCGGCCCAACGCGAGGTCGTTGTCGGCCATGTAGGCGGTCGGCGTTCCCATGCCCGCCCGTCCGCCGGCAGTGTGATCGTTCGGGAGGTAGACGAGCTCGAACTGCGGCATGTTGCCGTCGGCGGAGAACTCCTTCAGCTCGTCGATCCAGGCATCGGCGCGCTTCTGGTCGCGGATCTTGAAATCGGCCGCCGGGTATTTCAGGCAGACGGCGGAGATGTCGGGGGTTTCCGGCCCTCCCTGCGGGTTGAGGATGAGCTGGCCGTAGTCGCGGAACGAGACGCCGGCTTTCTTCGCGAGCGTCCAGAGCCATCCCATCTCCGGCACGGCGTCGTCGTCGCCGGCGGTGTCCGCGCGCTTGTCCGCGTACATGGACGGAACGACCTTCTCGCTGTAATCGGTCACATACGCCGCCGTCGACCAGATGTGTCCCTGCGCGCTCACCTCGGCGTTGGTGAAGAAGCGGTCGAAGAGGCCGAAGCGCAGCGCGAGCGCGCGGTGGTTCGGCGTCGACCGGTGGTCGAAGAAGACGAGGCTCGGATCGCCGTCGCCCTCTTTGAGGTCGCCGAAGAGCTGGTCGTACGTCCGGTTCTCTTTGACGATGTAGACGACGTGTTTGAAGGGGGGGTACGCCTGCGTGCTCCGCTTCACGGTCCAGTTGTTCGCGGCGGCGACGCGGCGGCTGTACGCGGCGAGGGATGCGGCGTTCTCTTTCGCTTTGGTGATGCGCAGCGTGCCGTTGAGTTGCCCGAGGTCGTATTCGAGCGGGCGCTCGATTCCTTTGCCCGGCGTCGGACCGCCGGGATTCGCGTGGCTCCCGTGTCCTTTGCCGTTCAGAACCAGTAGCTCCGAGGAGGTGGTGAGGAGAGCGGTCGGGTACCAGTCGGTCGGGATGCGCCCTTTCAACGTTCCGGTCGCCGTGTCGAAGAGCGCGACCGCGTTGTTGTCTCCCTCGGCGACGAAGAGCGTCGCGCCGTCGGGTGAGAGAGCGAGCGCGTTCGGCGTGCTGCCTTCGGACGGAGCGCCCGGCGCCGGATCGCGCAGTGTCTTCGTCACGCGGCGCTTCGCGGTATCGATCACGGCGATGTCATCGCTTCCGCCGAGCGCGGCGTAGACGCGTTTTCCTGCGCGATCGGACGCCAGCGCCGAGGGGCGGCGGCCAACCGCGATGCGCGCGCGGTGGAACAGCGTGCCGTTCGCGCGGGTGCCAAAGACGGAGACCGTGTCGGCGCCCCACGCGGAGACGTAGACGTTGCCGTCGCCGGCCACTTCGACGGCGTACGGATAGTGATCGGTCGCCAGGCGGTCGATGTTTTCGGACTGGAGGTCGACGACGGCGAGAGCGTCGCCGACGTTCTCCGCGACGTACAGATAGCGGCCGTTCTTCGACACGGCGATGCCTGCGGGGTAGCGGGAGCCGGTCTTGTCGGCTTTCTGTTTGCCGAGGACGATTTTGCGTTCGAGCGTGGCGGTGCCGTTCGACCACCTGTAGCAGAAGACGGTGTCGTCGTTGCCGCCGGAGACGTAGAGGTGCGTGGCGTCGGGTGAGAACGCCGCGCCGTAGAACGCCGCCTCCTGCTTCAGCGTCTGCGTTACCTGGCGCGTCTTCAGGTCGACGATCTGCAGCCCCTGTTCGCGGAATCCGCTGAGGACGACGGCGAGATGTGCGCCGTCCGGCGCGAGCGCCATCCCGATCGGCATGTTGCCGAGGTCGACGAACTCGCCTGCGGGATCGAGGCGGACGCCGGTCGCGAGCGGCTGCGTGAATTGCGCTGCTGCGGCGGTGGCGGCTAGGAGCAGGATGGCGAGAATTCTCATGATCGAGGGTAGCATCGCTCTTCATTGATCGACTCCGCTGACACGAAAC
>DASYSN010000663.1:0-2680 GCA_036003305.1 Thermoanaerobaculia bacterium | reverse complement strand
TTGAGCTTCCCGCCCTCCGCGTCCGAGGTGAAGTAGATCGTGTTGCCGATCCACATCGGCTGGTTCTCGGTGGCCGGCGACGACGTGATCTGCTGCGTGGTGTTGTTCTTCAGGTCGTAGATCCAGACGTCCTGCGCCCGGCCGCCGCGATAGCGCTTCCAGGTGCGGAACTCGCGCTCGATCGGCGTGTAAACGACTTTGGTGCCGTCGGGCGAGAACATGCCGCCGCTTCCTTCCGGAATCGCGAGCGGCGTCTCCATCCCGCCGCCGGCCGCGATGACGTAGTGCCGCGGCATGCGGTCCGACCACGGGAGGCGGTGCGGATTGAAGAGGATTTCCTTGCCGTCCGGCGACCAGTCGAGGACGCGGTTGTCGATTCCGCCGCGCGGCGGCATCGGCCCGACGTCGTTATAGAAGGTGAGCTGCTTCGGCACGCCTCCCTCGGCGTCCATGACGAAGACCTGCTTCGTCCCGCTGTACTCGCCCGTGAACGCGATCTGTTTGCCGTCGGGCGAGAAGTGCGGGAACAGCTCCAGCCCCGGATCGCTGGTCAGCCGCCGCGCCTCCCCACCATTCGCGTCGGCGATCCAGAGATCGCCGCCGTACACGAACGCGATCCGCCCATTGGAGATCGCCGGCTGCCGGAGAAGCCGCGTGAGCTGTTGTTGCGCGAAGACACTCGCGGCGAAGAAGACGGACGCGAGAAGAACGAGCAGTTTTCTCATGGCGCGCGTGTTTACCACATCCTCGTGTGGCGCGGGCTTTCTTGCCCGCGACCGGGCGGGGGCGCAGGCTAGAAAGCCCGCGCCACACGGCTAGAAGTACCGCAGCGTCAGGTCGATCAGCTTCTGTTTGAAATTGGTGTAGGGCGGATACAGAAGTTGGATCGTGCTGAAGCGCGTCGGTTGTTCGAGGACGCCGCGGGCATTCGAGAAGGCTTCGAAGCCGAACCAGCCGTGCGATTTGCCGATGCCGCTTTCGCCGACGCCGCCGAATGGGAGGTTGAGCTGGTAGAAGTGGATGAGTGTGTCGTTGATGACCGTGCCGCCGGCGCGGGTGCGGCGGATGACGTCGCGGACGAGGCGCTTGCTGCGGCTGAAGATGTAAAGGACCAGCGGATGCTCGTGCGAGTCGATGATGCCGAGGGCTTCGTCGATCGAGCGGTACGTCACCATCGGGAGGACCGGACCGAAGATCTCCTGCTGCATCAAAGGCGAATCGACGGCGGCGTTCTCGACGATCGTCGGCGGCAGGTCGCGGTCGTTTCCGCTCTCGCCGAGGAGCTTTCGCACGCGCGCGGCGTGCTGCTCGTTCACGAGGACGCCGTGTGAATCAGCGCCCATCGCGTCGACCGCGGCGCGCAGCTTCTCGACGAACGGCGCGCGGATGCTCTCGTCGACGAGCAGGTAGTCGGGCGCGATGCAGATCTGGCCGGAGTTGAAGAACTTCCCCCACGCGATCTTCTTCGCCGCTTCGTCGAGATTCGCGCTGCGGTCGACGATCACCGGCGACTTGCCGCCGAGCTCCAGCGTGACCGAGGTCAGATGCTCCGCCGCCATCTTCATCACGATCCGCCCGACGCGCGGGCTTCCGGTGAAGAAGATGTGATCGAACTTCTTGCGCAGCAGACTCTCGGCGACCGCGGCGTTGCCTTCGATGACCGCGACCTCGTTCTCCTCGAACAGCTCGCCGAGAATCCGCTTCATGCACGCCGATGCCTGCGGCGTCATCTCGCTCGGCTTGAGCATCATGCAATTGCCGGCGGCGACTGCGGAAACGAGCGGGCCGAGGCTGAGATTGAACGGAAAGTTCCACGGGGAAATGATCAGCACCACGCCTTTCGGCTGGTAGACGATGCGCGAGCGCGAGCCGAGTAGCGCGAGCGGCGCGCCGACGCGGTGAGGCGCCATCCACCGTTTCAGGTGCCGGCGTGCATGCCGGATCTCGCCGACGACCGGATAGATCTCCGACAGATCCACTTCGGCGGGAGGCTTCCGGTAGTCGTCCCACATCGCGGCGCGGATCTCGTCGTGATGCGTGAAGAGCGCGCGTTCGAGCCGGCGGAGCTTCTCGATGCGCTGCGTGGCCGTCGTCGCTGCGACACGCGCACGATTCGCCTGCTGCGCGTCGTAGATGCGGTCGATGCCGCCCGGAAGCAAGATTGGCTCGGCCGCCACCGGCGGCATTCTAAGGGAACGTGATCAGCGCGATGTCCTTGAAGTTCAGGTAGACGTACTGGCCGCTCTCGTGATCGCGTCCGACGAAGTCGATGTCGTAGCCGAAGCAGGAGTCGGCGAACGCGACTTGGATCGGCAGGCTGCTTCCCTTCATCTTCACGTTGACGGCGAGCATCGGCCCGAGCTTGCAGCAGGCGGCGTTCGAGAGCGACGTGGCGGGACCGATGATCTGCGAGAACTCACTGCGATCGGGAGACCACCCCGCGCCGTTGGGCATGCAGAAGCTCGCGTTGTTCGCCGCCTGCGGCGTCTCGAACTGCAGGACGTACGCGAACTGCACGCTGTCGGCGTCGAGATGGACGGTCTGTCCCGACGTCAGCCGCACGCTCACCGGCGGCTCCGGTTGGAGCGCGACTCCGGTCGTCGAATTCTGCGCCGGGCCGCCGTTCGGAAACGTGAGCACCGGAGGCGGGCCGATGGGAAAACTGACCGGGATGCTGGTG
>DASYSN010000662.1:0-3471 GCA_036003305.1 Thermoanaerobaculia bacterium | reverse complement strand
CGGGCAAGAAAGCCCGCGCCACACCAGGGAGGGAATCCTCCAGAACCACAAACCGATCGAAGCGCACCCCTTTCGCGTCGAGGAGGCGGTCGACCACCGCGATCGTGCCGGCGTCGCGCAGGCGCGTGATCGCCGACCGCGTGGTGATCTCCAGCGCATGATCGAACGGCAGCGGACGCAGTTTCAAAGCCTCGATCAACGGGCGATCGGCCTCCGTGGCGGGGCCCTCGGGATCGCTGAGCCGGAGCTCGCGCTTGCCGCGTGCCGACATGTTCGCCGGCAGGGCGACGCGGAGCATCTCGCCGAGCGGCGCGATGTAGTACTCGGCGCCCCAGCGGCAGAGATCGATGATCTCGCGCGTGAGCGCCGGCTCTTCGTCGTCGAGCACGGAGCGGATCGGCTTCACTTTCTCCACGTTCGCGGTATCGGGGAGTCCCACGACGAAACCGGTGGTCAGCTTGGCGCCGAGGGGGACCTCGACGCGCGAGCCGAGGCGGACGGAGTCCCGCAGGTTCTCGGGGATCGCGTAGGTGAACGTGCCGTGGACCGCTACCGGGAGCGCGATTTCGGCGAAGGCGGCGATGCCGTGCGGCACTACGCCGGTCTCCGGAGCGCCGTGCCGACGATGAGAAGCGCGATGGCGGCGTACGCGGCTTTCTCCGGCCACGAGAGGCCGCCATTGCGCCGCTCCGTCACCTTCATCTCCCGCGCGGCGATCACGCCGTTCGCCCGTTTCGTGATGGCCGCGGCGGCAACGATGCTGCCGCCGCCGTTGAGCCCTCTGATGAGAACAGTCGCGTTCTGCGCGGCGAGCGTCGGAAAGTCGTGATCGAGATCGAGGCCGTGCTGCTCGAAGGGATGGATCAGGTGGACATTCTGCGCGACGACTTTCCCATCTGCGTTGCGCACAATGACGCTGTACTGCAGCGCATCGCCCGCGGTCTCGATGACGTACAGCCGATTCGTCTCCGTCGCGGCGTGCGTGAACGTGAAGCCGTCGAGCCGCGCCGCTTCGCCGCTCGTGATCGCCTCTTTCGGCGAGCGCGCGTCGAACGACGCGGACGACGACGGGGTGACGATGCGGCCGTTGGCGAGCAGCGGCTGGTCGGACGTGATGCGGAGCGCGCCAAGCGCATAGGTGTCGTCGAACGGATCGACGTCACGCGTGGCGTTCGGGGGGATGGCGACGTCGACCGACTTCGGCGACGTCGGCGTGCCGGCCGTCGGGATGAAATGCACCGTCGCATGCGCCTCGCTCGGGGACGTATTGCGGAGCGTCACTGTGGTCCGGATGTCGTGCAGCGGGTCGCGGATGCGCCCCGCGACCGGCAGGAAGAGGTCGCGCGCGGCGACGGCGAGAAGGATCGGAAGTAACGGCATAATGGTTCCACTGTCATCCTGAGCCGGCGTCTACGCGGCTCAGGATGACAGAAGGTCCGACCTACCAACAACATGGCGGCGGCGCTAGCTTATGCGGTCGTGGCGACGGCGATCGGGATCGTCCTGCATCGCCGTGCCCGCGTGAGCGTCGCGGCGGTTGCGGTTCTCGCCCTCCTGCCGCTTCTCCTGACGGGTCAGGCACTTCTGCACGGCGGCGTCTACGGCGCGATCGATCTCGCGTACATGAGCGAGCCGCTGGCGTCGGTCGCGGAGAGCGCGGGGATCACGCACGTCGTCAACCCCGTGAACTCGGATGTCTACACGGAGTTCATCCCGTGGCACGCCGCGGTGCGCGATGCGATCCGGCATCGCCAGTGGCCGCTGTGGGACCGTTTTTCGGCCTGCGGCACGGTGCTCGCCGGAGCGGTGCAGTCGGCGCCGTATCACCCGCTGCACCTCATCGCGCTGCTGCTGCCGCTCCCCTCCGCGCTCACGTTTCTCGCGGCGACGCTCTTCCTCATCGCCGCCGTGTCGATGTTTCTCTTCGTGCGGCCGATGGTGGCCTCCGAACTGCCGGCGCTGCTCGCCGCCGCGATCTGGATGCTGGCGCCGCACGTCGGCGGCTTCGCGTTGACGGCGTATGCGCTCGCGCTCTCGACCATGCCGCTGGTGCTCGCCGCGACACGTCTGCTCGCGCACGAGCCGTCGATACGCCACACGATCTTGCTCGCCGCACTGCTGGCGGTGACGATTTTGGCCGGGCACCCGGAGACGACGCTGCACATCGTCACCATCGCCGTCGCGTATTTTTTCCACGAGCATCGCTTTCGCTGGAGCCGTTCGATCTCGCTCGGCCTCGTCGCGGGCGTGCTCGCGCTGATGATCGCCGCGATCTCGCTCCTGCCGTTCGTCGAGGCGGTGCGGCAGACGATGGAGTATCAGGAACGCGCGACGTTCGTTCACACGTCGTGGAAGCCGACCCGCTCGCTGCACGCCGCGCGCGACGCCCTCTTCCCCGCTCCGCTCGCCCGCCATCGCTCCGACCCGGAGGAGGTGCCCGGCGCCGCGTACGCCGGCAGCATCGCGCTGGCGCTGGCAATCGCCGGAGCGGTCCGGCGGCGTCCATGGTTCTTCATCGCGCTGTTCGCGTTCGGACTCCTCGCCGGCGTTCGCGCGATGCTGTTCACGGACGCTCTGCGTGTCGTTCCGTTCTTCTCGATTGCGGCAAACGAGCACCTGATCTGGTGCTGCGCGTTCGCACTCGCCGTGCTCGCGGCGTTTGGGCTGGAGAAACCGAATTGGATCGGCTTTGCGGCCGTCGCAATCGGGATCGCAATCGCAACATTTCCGACGCTCGACCCTCGTGCACTACTTCCGCTCATCCTCGCTGCCTTTGCCAGTCGAAACGTACGAATCGGGGCGGTCGTCATCCTCGCGCTGTTTCTCGTGCAGCGCGGCGGCGAGACCGAGCCGTTCCGCACCTGGGTTCCGCGTTCGGCGTTCTATCCGGCGTTCCCCGGCGTCGAGCTTTTACGCTCGGACGAGCCGTTCCGCATCGTCGGACAACGTTCGATCCTGCCGCCGAACATCGCCACACACTACGGCCTCGAAGACGTGCGCGCATACGCGGCGATGACGCTGGAGCGCTACGCCGCCGTCGAGCCGCTCTGGTCGGTCCCGCAGTCGACGTGGTCGAATCGGGTCGACACGCTCGACTCCCCCATCCTCTCGCTGATGAACGTCCGCTTCGCGCTCGCGAAGCACGCGTGGCCAATTCCCGCGACGTGGCGCAGCGTGAAGCAGTTCGATGCGTACGACGTCGTCGAGAACCTGCGCGTCCTCCCCCGCGCCTTCGTGCCCGCGTCAGTGCACGCCGGCGCCACGCGCACCGAAGCGTTCCACGGCGTCAAGACGTGCGGCGACTTCGCCGCCGAAGCGTGGATTGAAGGCGGCGATCGCGGCACGAGCACCAACGGTTCCGGCACCGTCACTCTGCGCGAGAACGGATCCAAGCTCGACCTCCACGCCTCGATGGGCAACGACGGCTGGATCGTGGTCTCCGAATCCGCCTGGAACGGCTGGCGCGCGTCA
>DASYSN010000661.1:0-2727 GCA_036003305.1 Thermoanaerobaculia bacterium | reverse complement strand
CTGCTCCCGCTGTTGTTTGCGTTCTACCTCGCGACCGAGGCGAACTACGCGCCGCACTTCAACGTCGTCTTCGGATTTCTCCTGATGATCGCCGCCGGGCTCGCGGCGATCGTGCTGCGGCGCGGCGGCGGGTGGCTGCATACGGCAGGCGGCATCGGCGTCCTGCTGACGTTCTTTCTCTGGTTCGCGTCATGGCTGTACACCCTCTACTCGGACGATCTCTTTCCGCCGGTCCCGCAGAAAGGGCTGGTCCTCGGCGTGACGATCTGGATCGCGCTTTTCGTCGCGCTTTACCTGTTCCGACCGACGATCTTCGCGGGGTTGCTCTTCTTCGCGTTCATCGGACTGGCGATGCGCCAACCTCAGGACAACGCCCTGATGATGATCGCGATCGTGCTCCTTCTCGGCGCGGTGCTGATCGTCTGCTTCCGAGAGCGGAAGCCTCTCTACGCCGGCATTGCCGCCGTCTTTGCGCTGCTGGCGGTCATCGCGCTTCATCCGGCTGACGCCCTCGCGCCGCTGTTCCCGTTCCACGCAATGGTTGCCGGACCGCCGCTGGCGTTGATCGTCGTCGCCGAATGGATCCTCCTCGCCGGCGTCGTCGCGGTCGCGTGGCGCGGATCGATGCCGTGGCTCGCGATCGTCGCGGCGGCGGCGTACGCCGTCGTGATCGCCACGACCGGCGCCGTGCCTGGAGCGCTGCTGCTCTATCTCGTCTTCGTGGCGTACGCCTTCATCGCCGGTACGAGATCAGAGACGCCGTATATCGCGCTGGTGCTCGCGAGCATTGCGCTTCTTGCCACAGTCTGGAGCGGCATCATCGCGCTGCTGATCGCGACGGTGATGTTGGCGCTGCTCCTCTTCTGGTGGATCCGCGGCGAGCCGCTACCGAAACTTCTTTTCGCCGTCGTCGCATCGGCGGCGCTGGCGTTCGCGAATGTCGGAATCGCGCTGCTGCTGCCGGCCGCTTGGGTGGCCGTGCTCTACTCGATCGAGGCCGCGCTCCTGACCGCGCTGGCGGCACGCTTCGTCACCCGCGCGACGCTGCGCGTGTGGGGCATCGGGTTGGCGATCGTCGTCTTCGTCTGGATCACGCTCGACACAGCGCTGTATAGCTGGATCGTCTTCACCGTCGCCGGCGTGGCGATGTACGCCGCCGCCTGGTTCGCGCGAACGCCACGGCTGCGCCTTTTCTATTCGCTCGTGGGTCTGACGGAGCACTGGCTGCTGATCAACATCCTCATCGCGAGGTTCTATCGCTCGACCGGCGTGGCGCTGAACACGAGCTTCGACTTCGCCCCGCCGGCACAGGACGCGACCTACACCGTCTCGTGGGCGGTCGTCGCCATGCTCCTCATGATTGCCGGCGTGCTGTTGCCGTGGCGCGGGGCGCGTGTCGGCGCGGCGTCGCTGCTCGTGTTGAGCAGCATCAAGTGTTTCGGGCACGACGTCGTGCGGCTCGACGGAAGCTATCGGATTGCGTCCCTTGCAGCGGTCGCTCTGACTTTTTTCGCCGTCAGCGCGCTCCTCCAGATCTCGGCCGGCCGGCCGGTCCTGGTCCCCACGAAAAAAACTTCGACTGCATAGGTAGGGAAACCCCTCACTAACGGCACTCCTTATAAAAAGATTTAGTGTTCGAAACGGTTGAAGGAGTTCCTGTAAGCCTCGCCGATGAGGGGATCGTGTTCAATCACAACTACTTGCAGGGAATGAGCACCTCAAGGGAGGACGCCCGCCTTGTCGCGTGAGACGTTCGACCTTCTCGACGAGGTGCAGCGCTCCGCGAGGCGCGCGGCGATGGCGACCCTCGTGCGCGCACGCGGCACGACGCCTCGAAAAGACGGCACGAAGATGTTCGTCGCTGACGACGGGGGAGTCTTCGGTTCGGTCACGATCGGCGGCTGTGTCGATGCGCGGGTCATGGAGGCGGCGAGCGACGTCCTCGCGGGCTCGCCCCCACGCCTCCTCTCCCTGCAGCTCGGCGACGAAGAGGCGTGGGAGATTGGGCTGACGTGCGGCGGTGCGGTCGACGTCTTCGTCGAACCGGTCGGCCCTGAACTGCTCGACGTCTACCACCGGGCACAGTCCGTCTCCGAAGCGGGCCGCCTCGCTGCGATCGAGACGACGATCGCCGGCGACCGCGTCGGAGCACACTCGCTCCTCGACGGCGACCTGCCCGTTCTCTCGAACGCGATCCGCGAGCGCGACGGTAGCACCACCTACATCGAGCTCCTCCGGCCGCCACAGTCGCTGATGCTTTTTGGCGCCGGCGCCATTGCGATCCCGCTCGCGAAATTCGCCAAGACGCTCGGATTCCAGATCACGGTGATCGACGGCCGGCCCCGTTTTGCGAATCGCGAGCGATTTCCGAACGCCGACGTGCTCCGCATCGGCATCGTCTCGGAGATCGTGGCGCAGCTCGAGATCGGCGTCTCGACCGCGGTGGTGCTGACCGCACACGACTACAAGATCGACGCGCCGGTGCTCGAACGCGTCCTCAAGACACAAACGCCGTACATCGGACTCCTCGGTAGCAGGAAACGCGGCGCCGCGATCCTTCACCTGTTGCGCGAGCGCGGTGTGCCCGAGAGCGATCTCGCGCGTGTCCGCGTGCCGGCCGGTCTCGACATCGGCGGCGAGACCGCGGCGGAGATCGCGTTGAGCATCGCGGCGGAGATCGTGGCGGTGCTGCACGGACGTCCCGGACTGCCGTTGAATGCGAAGGGG
>DASYSN010000660.1:0-6783 GCA_036003305.1 Thermoanaerobaculia bacterium | reverse complement strand
AACGGTCGCGCGATCCCGTATGGCCCCGTAGCTCAGCAGGATAGAGCAGCGGTTTCCTAAACCGTTGGTCGGGCGTTCGAGTCGCCCCGGGGCCACTTCGACCTTAAGGTAAAGTACGAACCGTGCAGCTCTGGACTGCGTTCATTCATACCGGGTGGGTGGGGAAAGCCGTTCTCGGCATCCTCCTGATCTTTTCCATTCTCTCGTGGGCCACGATCATCGCGGTGTGGCAGCGGCACAGCCGCTCGCAGCGTGCCTCGAGGAAGTTCGTGTCGCTCTTCCGCAAGTCGAAACGTCTCGCCGACGTGCAGTCGGGATCGGCGGCGCTCGCGCCTTCCGCGCTGGTCGGGCTGTTCCGCGCCGGCTATGCCGAGATTGAGGCGCAGGTGGCGCACAGCGGCGCGAAGGTGACGTCGATCGACAGCGTCGAGCGCTCTCTCATCCGCGCGACAAGGATCGAGGGCGCCCGCCTATCGCGGTGGGTCCCTTTCCTCGCGACGACCGCCGCGGCCACGCCGTTCATCGGCCTATTCGGGACGGTGTGGGGGATCATGGACTCGTTCGCGAGCATCGGCTCGACCGGCTCGACGTCGATCACCGCGGTCGCGCCGGGCATCAGTGAAGCGCTCATCAACACGGCGGCCGGCCTCTTCGCCGCGATCCCTGCGCTCCTCTTCTACAACGTCTTCGTGCAGCGCCTCCGCTCCGCGCGCGGCGAGATGGAGGACTTCACGTTGGAGTTCCTCAACCTGACGGAACGGAATTTCACTTAACTGCGTCTAACTGCAAGAGATGGCCTTTCGTACCAGCGACACCGACGACCTCTCCGACATGGCGGAGATCAACGTCACGCCGCTCGTCGACGTGATGCTGGTGCTGCTCATCATCTTCATGATCACGGCGCCGATGCTGACGCAGGGGCTGACGGTGCAGTTGCCGGCGGCCGAGGGGAAGAGCTTCGAGCTTGCGTCCGCGCAGCCGGCGAAGATCACGATCACCGCGAACGGCGCCGTCTTCATCGACGGCACCTCGGTCGGCGCGGGGTCGTTCGACATGACGCTTGGGCCGATGCTCCGCGCGCGCCGCGTGAAGCGCGCCACGCTCGAAGCCGATCGCGCCGTGCCATACGGCCGCGTCGTTGCAGTGCTCGACGTCATGAATCGTGCAGGGGTGGAACAACTCGGGATGGTCACGCAGCCAAGGGAGCAAGGTGGAAGATCGCGTCGCTGAGGTGCTCGCTCAGCGGGCGGCGCTCGAACGCGGGCCGGCCGCCGGAATCGTCCTCTCCATCCTTCTCCACGGCGGCATCACGGCGCTCGCGGTCTACGCCGCGCTGCACGCGAAGCCGCCGCAGCTCGCGAACGTGCTGACGATTCGGTTCGCGCCGAGCGTGGCACCGGCGATCGTCCCGGCGAACGCTCCGAAACCGAAGCCGATCGCTCCGGTGATCCACGAGCCCGTTCCTGTCGTCGAAACCCCGAAACCCGCAAACCCGGTAACCCCGACGAAGAACACCGCGCCGCCTTCGCCCTTCGGCAAGTCGACGAAGAAGCCGGGGCTCGTCCCTCCCCCGCTCCCAGCTCCCACGCCAGCCGCGACGTCGACCGCGCCCGCGGCGCCGAACATCGCCGCCGGCACCTCCGGCGTCGCGAGCCTCGAAGGAGGCGACTTTCCGTACACGATGTACCTCGCGAACATGAACCGGCTGATCGGAACGCACTGGTTCCGGCCGCAGATCACGGGCGACCTCACGACCACCATCTCGTTTACGATCCACCGCGACGGCAGCATCACCGACGCGAAGATCGAGCAGTCGAGCGGCAACGGCACCGCCGACCGCGCCGCCCTTCGCGCCGTCCTCGAATCGTCTCCGCTGCCACCGCTTCCGTTCGGCTACAACGGCACGTACCTAGGAGTCCACCTCGTATTCAAATGAAGAACTTCTTCTCTCTCCTGCTCCTATTCGCCGCGCTTCCGCTTCTGGCGCAGACACAGATCACCGATACTATCGGCCGGCAGCAGGCGGCGCAGGTCATCCGGATCGGCATCCCGTTCCCCGACCTCCCGCCGGGCCTCGACGCGCAGACGATCAACAACTCCTTCTTCGCGCCGCTGACGCGCGACCTCGCGGCGTCGGGCGTCTTCGCGATCGCCCCGCTGCCGCCGGGCGTCGCGCCGACCGCCGATCTCGCGAAGCGCCTGAACGCGTATCTGCTTCGGCTGCAGATCATCACGGAAGGCGAAGACTACGTCGTGCGTGGGCGCACGATGGACAGCACCGGCGCCGAGATTCTGGCGAAGGGCTACCGCGGACAGGCGACCACGCTGACCAAGATCGCGCACATGCTCGCGAGCGATCTCGTCCAGCAGGTGAACGGCAACAAAGGCATCTTCCTCTCGCAGATCGCCTTCGCCTCCGACCGCAGCGGCGCGTGGGAGATCTGGCTCATGGACTGGGACGGCGGCAACCAGCGCCAGATCACGCGGCACAACGCGCTCTCGATCCTCCCGAGCTGGTCGCCCGACAACCAGCGGATGGTCTACACGTCGTTCGTGCGCGGCACCTCTGACATGTACATCATCAACCGCGTCGGCGGCGGCCGCATGCGCCTGCACACGGGCCTCGGCCTCAACACCTCCGCGACGTTCTCGCCGATCGGCAACGACATCGCGTTCGTCGGCTCCGTCAACGGAAACCCCGACATCTACGTCATCAAGGATGATGGGTCGAACCTGCGGCGGCTCACGACGTCGTCTTCGATCGAGTCGACGCCGGAGTGGAGCCCGAACGGCCGCCAGATCTCATTCACCTCGGGGCGCAGCGGCTCGCCGCAGATCTACATCACGGATGCGGAGGGGACGAACGTACGCCGCATCTCCTTCGAAGGCGAGTGGAACGACGACGCCACCTGGTCGCCGGGCGGCGACGAGATCGCCTACACCTCACGCGTCAGCGGACGGTTCCAGATCCGCGTCGCGAACATCGTCACCGGTCAGAGCCGGATCATCGCCGGCGAAGGATCCAACGAACAACCGACCTGGTCGCCCGACGGAAAGTGGATCGCGTTCCAGTCGAACCGCACCGGCCGCTGGCAGATTTACCGGATGCGCGTCGACGGCACCGACATCCAGCAGCTCACCACCGCCGGTGAGAACAAAGACCCGGACTGGTCGAAGAAAGCGGAATGATTTCGTATGATGCGAAAGGAGTTGCAGACGAGATGAATAAAACAGTAAGAGCCTTCGCCCTCAGCCTCGTGATCGTATCGCTCGCACTCGTGCCGGCGTGCCGGTCGAAAAAGACGGTCGAGCCGCAGACGCATCCCGACACGGCCGCCAGCGCCACGGTCCCCGAGGTTCCACCGCCGCCCGTGACGTCCACCACGACCACCGTCGCGCCGCCGAGCGATTTCGTGCAGGAGAAGCCGGTGCAGGAAGAGCCGCTCCCGAGCGACATCGAAGAGCTCAACCGCGTCGCACAGCAGCGCGGCCTCATCGCGGACGCCTTCTTCAATTACGACGAGTCGACGCTTTCCGCGGAAGCGCAGAGCGCGCTCCAGACGTCCGCGAGCTGGCTCAAGAAGAACCCGCAGTACAACCTCCTGATCGAAGGCCACTGCGACGAGCGCGGCACCGAGCAGTACAACCTCGCCCTCGGCGACCGCCGCGCGAACACCGCAAAGGAATACCTGATGACGCTCGGCGTCGATTCGTCCCGCATCCGCACCGTCAGCTACGGTGAAGAGCGGCCGTTCGATCCGGGTCACGACGAGTCGGCGTGGGCGAAGAACCGCCGCGCGCACCTCGTGCTGGTCGGCAAGTAGATGAGGCGCCTCCTACCCTTCGCGCTCCTCGCGCTCTTCGCGTCGGCGTGCGCGACGACGTCCGACGTCCAGAAGCTGCAGAGCGAGATCAACGATCTGCAGGACCAGGTCGCGCAGCTCAAGCGCACCGCGTCGAGCAAAGAGGACGTGCAGAACGTCAACGCGAGGATCGCCGAGCAGACCGAGACGCTGCTCAAGTCGAACGCCACGCTCGTGACGAAGGTCGGCACGATCGAGGACCGGCTGAACAACAACCAGGGTTCCGTCGAACAGACGAACTACCGCGTCGATCACCTGGTCCAGCAGCTCACGCAGGCGCAGCACGACGTCGAAGAGCTGCGCGGCGCGGTCACGCGTCTCGCGACACCGGCGCCTATGCCCACGACGCAGCCCGGCGTGGCGCCGGCGCCCTCGCCGGCGGTCCCCGTCCCCGCCGTCCCGATGCACGAGGTCAACGTCACCGCCGACAACGGCGAGACACCGGCGATGACGTACCAGAACGCCTATCGCGACTACCAGAAGGGCAACTACGACCTCGCGATCTCGGGGTTCAAGGAGTTCATCCAGAAGTACCAAGATTCCGACCTGGCGGACAACGCGGCGTACTGGATCGGCGAGTCGCTTTACTCCCAGAAGAAATATCGCGAATCGATTGCGCAGTTTGACAGCGTCGTCAACGACTATCCCAGGTCGGAGAAGGTTCCGAGCGCACTGCTCAAGAAGGGTTACGCCTACATCAGCCTCGGCGAGAAAGCACAGGGGATCGTGCAACTGCAGTACGTCGTGCACGAGCACCCGAAGTCGTCCGAGGCCGCGAAGGCGCGCGAGGAACTGAAAAAACTGGGCGTCGAGAGATAAGATTCAATTCGAAGGAGATTTCATGGCAAACACTCGCTCGGCCGAGAAACAGGAACGGCAGGGGGTCAAGCGCAACGCGCGGAACCGCGCGGTCAAGTCGCGCCTCCGCTCGACGCTCAAGACGGCACGCACTGCCGCGGCAGGCGGCAACGCCGATCTGTCGACCGGTTTTTCGGAGATCGACAAGGCGGCGAAGAAAGGCGTGATCAAGAAGAACACCGCCAGCCGCTACAAATCGCGTCTCGCCAAGTCCGTCAAGCGCGCCAGCGCGAAGTAACCTCCGGGAGGGGCGGACGCCTCGTCCGCCCTCACATCCCCTCCTCCGTCGGCACCATCGCGAGCGTCAGCGCGTACCTTCGCGTCTTTCCGCCGGCCGGCTTTTCTCGCGCCCGCAGTTTCTCGAGAACCTCCGTCAGCTCTTTGCGAAGCTCTCGTGCTGCCTTCGGAGTGAGGCGGAAAACGGCGCGCACGGCGACGAGGTTCTCCGGCATCTCGTCCGACGCGAGAACCTTCACCAACTCGTTCCGCGCCTGATCGAAAACGACAAGTCCCATCGACGCGAGATCGCGCCGCGCTCCTTTGTCCTTCAGCGCCTCTTTGCCGACAGGCCGCAGCGGAGCGGCGACCTCGTAGTATTTTTCGGTCGTCCCGCGATTCTGCCGCGTCTCCTTGAGGCGAATGAGGCCGGCGCGCTCCAGCGCCGCCACGTGGTGATACAGCCGCGTCGGCGGCTCTCCCAGAACTTCCGCCGCCTGCTTGGCCGTCCGCGGCTGCCGTGCGAAAAGCTCGATCAGCCGGAGGCGAAGCGGATGGGCCAGCGCGCGAACCTGTTCCAGACCAGTCGATGTCATGTACCAATATTAAGCGATTGACGACTATTCATGTGTTGTTGAATAATGCGTGCATGCTGAACATTGCCTTCTTTCTGTTCGTCGCGCTTCTCTTTCCGCTTACCGACCTCTGGCTGTACCCGCGGCTGCAGCGAGCCACGGCGGAGGGCGTGTCGGGCGCGCGCGTCCGCTACCACCTCCTCGGCGCGGTGATGCTCTGGCTGCTGGGCGCCTCCTCGGTCACCCTGGTCCTGCGCGAACGGCAGCCGTGGCGCGATCTCCGGCTTGACATCGCGTCGCCCATCCGTCTCGGCGCCGGCCTCGCGGTCGTCATCGCGTACATCGCATACGTGATGACGAAACGCCCCGCGCTCGTTCGCAGCCCGGAACGCCTGCGCCGGCTCGTGCAGAAGCACGCGTACGCCCAAGCTCTCGCGCCGCACACACCGGCCGAGGCAAAAACGTTTGCGCTGCTGTCGGTGAGCGCCGGCGTCTGGGAGGAAATCGTCTACCGCGGCTTCATGCTCTGGTTCGCGACGATGTGGATCGGATTGTGGCCGGCCGCTGTGGCGACCTCACTCCTCTTCGGCGTGGCACACGTCTACCTCGGCAAGAAGCAAATCCCTCGTACGGCTGCCGCAGGCCTCTTGTTCGCCGTCCTCGCGATCGCCACTGGCTCGCTGCTGCCCGGGATCGTATTGCACGCTTTCACCGATCTCTTCAGCGGCGACCTCTTCTACCGCGCGTCGCGGTCAGAAGCCCTCGAGCAGGTTGGCCACGAGCGATTGCGCGAAACGATCGGCAATGGCGCTGATGGCGCGGCTCTCCTGGTCGAATGAGTCGCTCGACACGATGTCGACCTGGTAGTTCTCCGTGAAGCGGTACTGATCGTTCTTCCAGAGGACCTTGTCGTCGTTCTTGTGGTCGAGCAGCTCGATGTTCGCGGTGATCGAGATCTGGTACTGCGTCGCGCGGCCCTGCACGTTGAACGCGATCGGATTGATGCCGAAGCTGTCGATCGAGCCGCGGAGGATGGCGTCGGCGTCCTTCGGATTCGACACCAGCCGCATCCGGCCGCGCGAGACGAACTCGTTCCCGACCGCCTGCGTCACCAACTGCTCCAGGTTCACGCGCGTCGTCTTGTTCACGAACGCCGGCACCTGGATCGTGTGAATCGTCGGCGGCAGCGAATTGCCCTTCCCGACGAGCCCGTACCCGCACCCGCTCAGCGCAACCAGCACCAACAACCATCCGGCAACCGGCCACCGGCC
>DASYSN010000659.1:0-1984 GCA_036003305.1 Thermoanaerobaculia bacterium | reverse complement strand
AACGTCTCCGCTCCGCATTTCGTGAAGGTCTGGGCGACGCGCGACGGCGTGTTCCTCTGGCGGATGCGATGATTTCGCTCCTCTTCGCTTTCGCGATCGGCCTTCCGGCAGCACGGCTCGCGGATCGTGACGCGCCTCTGCTGCGGTTGATCGGAGAAGCGCTGCTGCTCGGAATCGCGATCTGCGCCGCGGCGCTGTTCGCGATGTCCTGCGTCGGGATCCAATGGACCCTTACATGGACGGTCGCGTTCCTGGCGATCGCCGGGATCGCACTGGCGGTGATCGCAACGAAGGACACCGGCTGGAAGATCGGGCGCGAAAAGCTTCACGTGTTGGACCTGGCGACGCTCGTCACGCTCGTGGGATTCGCGCTCTTCGCGACCGCCAGTCCGCCGCCGGAGAACGACTTCATCGGAATCTGGGGAATCAAGGCGGCGACGTTCTCGGTGCACGGCGGCATCGACTGGGCGTTCCTGCAGAATCCGGCGTACGTCTACGACCATCCGGATTATCCGCTGCTGCTCCCGCTCTCGTTCGACTTCATGTCGCTCTGGAGCGGCGGATGGGATCGGGTGGCGGCCGAGTGGCTCAATCCGTTCTTCGCGCTGGCGATCCTCGCGATCGTCCGGTCGCTGATGGCCGAGGAAGCGCCGCCGCTGATCGCGGCGGTGTGCACGTTCGCGATTGCGCCGCTGGCGATGTCGCCGTGGATCGGGATCGCCGAGGCGCCGCTGATCGCGTTCGGAACCGCAGGCATCCTGCTGGCGCGGCGCCGCAACATGACAGCCGCCGCGCTCCTCCTCGGCTGTGCGGCGATGACGAAAAACGAAGGTCTGGCGCTCCTCGTGGCGGCGGGAATCGGCTTGCTGGTTGCGAGACGAGGACGGGATGTTTGGCGGCTCTGGCCGGCGGTCGCGATCGTGATGCCGTGGCTGATCGCGCGGGCGATCTACTCGTTGCCGACCGACATCGCTACGGGACCGATCCTCACGCGGGCGCTCGCGCGGTTACGTGCGCCGGGCGAGCTCGTGAACCTGCTTCTCACGCATACCGCGGCCCAGGCGGTGTTCTGGATCGGCATCGCGGCGGCGCTCGTGGTGACGGCCCGACTCCTGCGCGCCGAGGCGTTCGCGCTCGTCACGGCGTTTGTACAACTCGCCTTCTACATCGGCAGTTATGTGGTGACATCGCGGGATCTCGAGTGGCACGTGCACTGGTCGTGGGAACGGCTGATGATGCACGTGGAGCTGACGCTGGCGTTCGTCGCGGTGGTCCTGCTGTACCGTTGGACTGGGCGGGCTAAGAGCCCGCCCCTACACGAACCGTCCGCTGCTCGATCCGTTTGACGCGCTTCGCGACGACGACGCGGTGCACGAAGACGCCCGGCGTGTGGACGCAGTCGGGATCGAGCTCGCCCGGCTCGACGAGCTCCTCGACCTCGGCGATGCAGATCTTCCCCGCCGTCGCCGCCATCGGGTTGAAGTTGCGCGCGGTCTTGCGGTAGACGAGGTTTCCGAAACGGTCGGCCTTCTGCGCGGCGACGAGCGAGAAGTCGCCGACGATGCCGCGCTCCATGACGTACATGCGGCCGTCGAACTCGCGCGACTCTTTCCCGTCCGCGACGATGGTGCCGTAGCCGGCCGGCGTGAAGAACGCAGGAATGCCGGCGCCGCCGGTCCGCATCCTTTCCGCCAACGTTCCCTGCGGACAGAACTCGACTTCGAGCTCGCCGGCGAGGTACTGCCGCTCGAATTCCCCGTTTTCGCCGACGTAGGACGAGACCATCTTCCGGATCTGCTTCGTCTGCAGCAGCAGGCCGAGGCCCCAGTCGTCGACGCCGGCGTTGTTGGAGACGCAGGTGAGGTTTTTCACGCCGCGCTTCACGAGCGCGTTGATGAGGTTCTCGGGAATCCCGCAAAGACCGAAGCCGCCGACGACGAGCGTGGCGCCGTCCGCAACGTCTCTCACTGCCTCGTCCGCGGAG
>DASYSN010000658.1:0-8515 GCA_036003305.1 Thermoanaerobaculia bacterium | reverse complement strand
GTCCTCTTCACCTACGGAATGGAGCGCGGCGAGGCGGAGAAGAGCGGCCTTAACGTCGTCCTCGTGACCGACAAACGCGCCGAGACGCCGGCCCTCGCCTACGCGCAGCTCTACGACGAGATCCTCGGCGACGTGGCCGGCGCCGTCGCCTTCTTCGGCAACGTCCCCATCCAGCTCTACCACGGCGTCATCGAAGAGCTGGAGCGTCGCGGCCGAAAGGTGCACCGCTCCAACGGCGAAGACCTGATCCAGCTCGCGCGCAAACGGAAAGACGCGCGCGAGATCGCGATCATCGCCGACGTCGGCGAGCGAACGGAGCAAGTCGTCGACGACGTCCGCGCCGCGCTGCGCGACTACAAGCCGGGATTGAAGATCGGCGACCTGAAGGCGATCGTCCGCGAAGGCATCATGCGGCGCGGCATGCTCGAAGACCACGAGACCATCCTGTCGCACGGACGCGACGCCGGCGTCCCGCACTCGCGCGGCAACGCGAACGACGTCATCCGCGAGGGCGTCCCGATCGTCCTCGACATCTTCCCGCTCGACCGCGAGACCGGCTACTTCTTCGACCTCACGCGCACCTTCTGCGTCGGACCGATCCCGGACGACTTGCGCCGCATCCACGCCGACGTACTCGAGGCCTTCGAGCGCTCCCGCGACACCATGAGGCCCGGCACCCCCGCGATCGACTACCAGAACGCCGTCTGCGACTTCTTCGAGGCGAAAGGCTACGCCACCACCCGCACCGCCCCCGCCACGCTCGAAGGCTACGTCCACTCCCTCGGCCACGGCGTCGGCCTCGACATCCACGAGAAGCCGTCCTTCGGCCTCGGCACCACCAACCTCGACACCGTCGACGAAGGCGACATCGTCACCATCGAGCCCGGCCTCTACTTCCCCGACCGCGAGCTAGGCGTCCGCATCGAGGACACGTTCGTCGTGGAGGGCGATGGTGTTCACACGCTCTGCCGCGGCGCCTACGGGCTGGAACCGTAGGCGCTGCCTGCAATCCGCACCTCACCTGTCACCACATTCACCGAAAACTCCGCCCACTCGCCCGACGACTGCAACGCCTCGCCCACGACCTCGACGATCGGATCGTCGCAGAGGGCGATGTTTCGGAGTCCTCCGACGCCGAGCGGTGCGGTTTTCCAGAGCCGGGTCGCCACGCCGAACGCTTCGAGGCTCACCCCGTTGTGTTCGATGAGAAAGAGCGTCATCCCTGCGTCGCGGTGAATTCCGACGACCTCGTTGCCGAGGCGCTCGACCAACGTTCGCGACGCAAGATCGATCCTGTACCCGGCGCCCAATGCCGAGACGAAGAAGTGCTCGCCGTCGGGCATGATGAAGGCGGCGTTGACCTCCTTCGTCCCCGGCTCGAAGCTGCCGATCCACGATGATGGCCCGATCCCGATGCGCATCAGCACTCGCTCGTCTTCCGAAGCCTCGCTGACCGCGGGAAACGGAAAGATCGTTTCTCCGGCCGGCGCGGACGTAAGAACCTGGGCGGGAACCAGCGGAATGCGGTGCCGCACCTCGTCTTCGGCTGGACGCGCGGGTGGTCCTTTCGAACCTCTGCCGCGCCGTTTCTCGAACCGGCACGACTTCACGAATTTCTCGAGCTTCTGCAGTTGACGCCAGCGGCACTCCCCTTCGCTGCCGGGACCGCCGGCGTTCGACGCCAGGAGCGTCTCGCGCCAGAAGTCCTCGAACACCTGTCGGGTCCCGGGCGGGTCTTCCGCGATGCAGCGGCCGATCTCGTGCGCGAGGCGGAAGAACTCTTCGCGCGTCTCCTCGCGGATCTCGTCACGCGTGATCGTGGCGCGGAAGAGGGCCGCCAGCTGCTTCCCGGTGTAGAGATTCTCGAAGAGCGGGTCAATCTCGCCTTGATCGAGGCCGTCCGCGAGACGCCGCATGAGACGTCGCTCCTTGGGGCTTCGCGGCTCGAAAGGCGTATGGGGAGCACGCTCGATGCGCATCAACACCTCGACCGTCTGATCGAGCAGCTCTCGGACGCGTACACATGCATTCATATTCTTCATGACCGTAATGGAGCCCGGGCGCGCCTGCCGCGCCCGGGCTCACAACCTCCTTTTACTCTACGCTCTTCGACGTCGCCGGCGCCGGTTCCGTCTTCGGGGCGTTCGGCGTCTGCGGGCTCTCGACTTTTTTCTTCTTCGAGAGACTCTTCTGACGCTTCACTTCCTGAAGGTGCGGCACCAGCACCTCGTTCGCCGGATTGCGCGCGAGCTGCGTCCCGATGATGTAGGCCTGCGCCGAGATCTGTAACAACTGCTGCTTGCGGATCAGATTCGCACTATCGATTCCGTTCAGCAGAGCACGGAGCTCATCCGACACCGCGGTCCACCGGTTCCAGTCGAACTGCAACTGGCGCACGTCCTCGGGTGTTTGACCGATCGCGTGCGACAGCGTATCGAGCGCTCCGATCGCGTTGATCGAACTGGCCAGAACCGCGTCCGACTGCTTGCCCATACGGCTGCGAAGCTTTTGTTTCTGGGCCGCGGTCAGTTGCGGGGCGTCACCGATTTGCGAACGAAGCGTCCGGATCTGCTCGACGACCGTTTCGGGGTCGAGCATTACCGTCGGCTGGGGCGTATCCGATGTTGCGGGACTCGTCGTCGTGGGGCTAAGGGTCTGATTCTTGATGTATTTCACACTGTCCTCCTATTTGCTCTCAAAATTTGAAATGGGGCTGGGGCATGGGGGCATAGGGTTAGGCCGGTGTGACCATCCAGGACCCATCGATAGGTGCGAGGCGGCTACCGGCTGGAAGTGTTCGGCCACACGCCGACAC
This sequence comes from Thermoanaerobaculia bacterium, assembly GCA_036003305.1. Classification (GTDB taxonomy): domain Bacteria; phylum Acidobacteriota; class Thermoanaerobaculia; order Gp7-AA8; family Gp7-AA8; genus DASXHZ01. Next base: position 5,700 of record DASYSN010000658.1, on the reverse strand, counting down.
GTCCGAGTTAGTAATTGCCGAGGCGCGCGCGCCCCGACTGCCTGCGGCGGGAAGAGCTGAGCTCGACTCCCGCGACCGATACGTACTTCAGATCCTTGTTCAGGCTCCCGTATCGGCGTTAGCCGCCAATGTGCAGAAAGATACGGTCGAGCTTGGCCGTTGTCAAGAGGTCACTTCAAAATTTTTCGTCCGCGTCGGAAACGCGCCGGCGTGACGCCGGCGACACTGCGGAAGCAGCGGTAGAACGTCCACGGCGTCCCGAACGCGCTCGCCACTGCGATCTCGTCGACGGAAAGCGGCGTCGATCGCAGCAACTCCTTCGCGTGATCGACCTGCTTCCGGCGCAAGAACTCGCGCAGACTCATCCCGAGGATCTGCGGCGCGATCCTGCTGAGATGAGGACGCGCGATCCGAAGGTACTGCGCGAACTCGTCGGCCCGCGCCGCCGTCCGCGTCCCGTAGCACGCGTGCAGGTAGAGGTCCGCCGCTCTCTCCAGACGCTCCCGGTCCAGATCACCCGCTCGGCGCCGCTTGCGCGTACTCGCAGCCATCCCTGAAAGGGAGAGACGGGACGCGCGCGCGGGTACTACCCTCATTTCGTAACCGGCGATCCTTGGCGTCCTGAGGGACGCCTAAGATCGATCAGCGTTGACCGTCTGGCGGCCCGTCACCCTCTCGCAGTTCAGCCGGCGTCGGAACCTTTTCCCGCCATTCACGGCTCATTCGCCGAATTTCCGGGTCCGACGCAGCGAAGCCGGCCGATCTGGTCATGCCTCTGGCGTCCGTCCGCGAAAGCCGCGTCGATTCCTCCACGTGATACCCAGGCTTCTTGCAGTGCGGTGAAAATCGTCACCTCGTTCTCCGCAGCACACGTAACGTACCGTTCGCAAGCGGACGCTTATTCTGCGCTACCACGTCGGCAAGATTCACAACGAGGGAGCCAAAAAACAGCCGGTACGGCGTGTCGCCGATCCATCGAGGCGTGGCGACGACACGCTTGACTGTCGTTTCCTCTGAGGCAGCAGCGATATCCACCGGCAGTTCCAGAGAAAGTAGCAGCGCGGGCTTGCGTTGGTTGCGCTTATGTTCAACTCGCTCGATGACCCCCTCGTATGAGCGCTTCCAGAGCGATGGCGGTCCTTCACCCAGCTCAAAAATCATTCTTCGGCCAGAAGGAGACCAGCCCACGAACGCCGCGATGACCCGGCAGGTGACACTAATGAGTGTCGCAATAAAGGTCGTCAGAACGGTCCTCCTGGTCGATGGTACTCATTACCTCCGCCGGGTTCAGTAGCAGGATTCCTCGTAACCGGCGATCCTGGCCTCCCGAGGGACGCCTGCGATCACTCAGCGTTGACCGTCTGGCGGCCCGTCCCCCTCTCGCAGTTCCGCCGGGGTCGAACTTCGCCATTCAAGGCTCATTCGCCGAATCTCCGGGTCCGAGGCGGTTCGCTCCAGAGCATCGTAGTCAGATCGCGCGCGCTCGTAGAACAGAGCCGCGCGCTTCACGTCGTGGTGCAGTATCGATGCGGCTTCTTGTGCGGCCTGAACTTCCACCCCTGCGATAAGGAGCTGGATGCTCTCCCGCGCAGTGGTCGACGGATGAAGGTCGAGCACGCGCCGGATCTTCACAAGACGCTCCTCAGCCCCATACCTCTCTGTGGCCGATTTTTCGCCGTACCATCCCACGATGAAAGGTGCGTATGACGATGCCGGGTACTTCTCGATCACCTCATTGACGAAGTCACGCCAGCCGGTTTCGGCGATGAACATCGGCGACCACACATCTGAGCCACGTTGCTTCGCCATCGCCACGAGTTGCGCCCAAACGCGCGCGTCGTCGCCCCGCGGTGTCTCGATCACCAACACGGATTCGGTGGAGGCCATCCGTACTGGGAGCACCGTATCGAGGTCGAAAGGACGCGTGTGAAAGACCTTCTCCTCTCTGAATGGATCGACGAAGAGCACTTGCAGTCGATATGTTCCGGGAGTATTCAGCCGCGCGTCCCAGAACCAGCCGTTGGATTTGTCGAGAGCATAGGCGTGAAATACGAACTCGCGGCGTGAATGCGCGCTTACGGTTCGATCCTTGGTTGGAAGTTCGGCGTGAGAGAAGCGGTGCTCCTGGCCAGCTCCCCACTCGGCTATGAAAGGATCGCCGTCGGCCGGCACGACGCGTAGGAGCAGCTTTTCGGGCAACTTCACATCCTGATCACCGTCATTCGTGACGAGTAGGCACAAGACGGCCGGAGTACCGGGTAGGACGTGCGACGGCTCGATCTTGAAATCGATCCTGACTCCTGAGATCGCCAGCGATGCGCCCAACGTCGTGACAAGCACCGCAGTCGAAATCGAGGCCAGGACCTTCAGCATCGTTGTTGACTCCCGTTTTAGTGTGCCGAAGCCGCACTGTGCCGAATCTCGTCGGGGGTCGGCAGCCGTTCGCGGTCCTCCTGACTGCGTGTCTTGATGTCCGGATCGGCGGCGTTCCTCTCCAGCGTTTCGAAGCGCGTCCGGGCGCGATCGTACAACTCGATCGCGCGCTTGACGGTCGGCCGAGGTCCACTCAACGCGTTCTGAGCAGCAGAAACCTCCGTTTCACCCAGTTGGAGCTCGAGGTTGTCTTTGATTGGTGTGCTGGGCTGCGCCTCCAGAACCTTCTCGAGAGCCGACGCGCGCTCCTCGGGATTGGGGCTCGCAAAATACGGTACAGCGTATGCCGTATACGGTGACGCCGGAAACCGAAGTGCGCTCTTCGCGAACTCATGCGCGTCCAACGGCGACCACCATCGGGGGGACCACACGCTCGAATTGCCACGCGTAAGGCTGACCAGTTGCTTCCACAACTGGGCATCATCGCCTCGCGGCTGGTCAACCGTCAGAATTGCCTCCGTGGACATCAGCATTCCCGGCGAATCGAATCCCAGATCGAGCGCTCTCGCTCTCGAAAGCGATCCCTCATCGACGTCCTTGACGAGAAGAAGTTGAAGCCGGTACGTGCCCGGAGTATTCAGTCGAGGATCCGCAAACCACGCTGGATGCCCGAGATCATCGGCGCGAAAGATGAACTCACGCTTTCCGTGTATGACAGCACCGAGCCCGTGCATGCCGCCGGTTTCCGGGAGCGTTGCGTGCGCCAACGGATGTTCCTGGCTGCTACCCCACTCAGCGAGAAACGGTTCGCCGCTCACCGGCACAACACGCAATAGAGCATGGTTGGGCACGACGATGTCGCGATGGTCCGTGCTGGCTATGACCACGTGAAGGGAAGTGGGGAGACCCGGAAGCACGTGAGACGGCGAGATCGTCAGCGCGATTTCGCTGGCTCTGATCGCGGAGCACGCGAGAATGCAAAGAAGAATGACCACCGCTTTCAGTCTCATCGGCTCCCCCCTATTGCAAAGGCTCGGCGTGTGTCCGGAGATCGTTGAACTCCGATACATCCAGCGCTTAAAGATTGAAGCGAAGCATATCAATCAACGTTCGCCGTCAGGTGGGCCATCTCCTCGCCGCAGATCCTCGGAGGTTGGAATTCTGTCGAGCCATTCACGACTGAGCTGCCTTATCTTGGGGTCAGCGGCGGTTTTCGCGAGGTTTTGGTAATCCGCCCTGGCGCGCTCGTAGAATTGCGTCGCGCGGTTAACATCCCGGTGCAATACCGATTCGGCTTCCTGCGCCGCCTGAACCTCCACGCCTGCAAGAAGTAACTCGATCCTTTCGTGCGCAGGCGTGGCCGGATGCAGGTCCAGAACACGTCGTATCTTCTTCAGGCGTTCTTCGGCCGAATAGCGCTCGGTGGCGGAACGTTCGCTGTACCGTCCCACGACGAAGGGCGCGTATGCCGACTCGGGGTGGTTTTCGACCACGTCGTTCACGTACTCACGCCACCCGCGGCCGAGCCGGTACAAAGGCGACCACATCTGCGAGCCCTGCTCTCTGGCCATTTCGAGCATCCTTGTCCAGATAGCCGCGTCCGCGCCGCGCGGTACATCTATCTTCAAAACGCTTTCTGAGGAGACGAGCCGAACCGGTAACGTCCTCTCCAAATCGAATGCACGTGTGTGAAAGACGTCGTCCTCGTTGTATCGATCGACGAAAAGCACCTGGAGGCGGTAGGTACCCGGCGCGTTCAGGCGAGGATCCCAGAACCAACCGGCCGATTCGTCCAGAGCATAGGCCGGAAAGAGAAAATCGCGCGTGGAATGAGCCGGAATACGACGATCGTCGGTTGGCAGCACAGCGTTCGAGAATCGATGTTCCTGGCCACCTCCCCATTCTGCGACGAACGCCGAAGCGGTTGCCGGAATCACGCGGAGCAAGAGCCTTTCCGGTACCACGATGTCCGCATCGCCGTCATTGCTGATCGTTAGCCGTAGCGATGCGGGAGTGCCCGCTACGACTTCCGACGGCTCCAGTACGAGAGACGCTGAAGAGCCGGCAACCAATGGCGCAGCTGACAATAAGATGGTCACAATCGCAAGTGCTCGTGTCGCAGACATCATCCACCTCGTGATCACTGTAACGGCTCCGGGTGTAAGCGGATCGTCAGATACTCGCTCGTATCCAACGCTCCGGCATCGTAGTGATACATCACCCGCCCGTCATAGTACTCCGGCTTAATGGCAGTACCCGTCGAATCGAACCAGTCATTCCCAGGCCGCATCAAGCATAAGAGCGACGGCATGAGGTAGTCGTATGTGTTGCTGCAGTGCCCGCTGTTGTTAAAGTTTTGGTTGACGTCCCACGTGTGCGTCATCTCATGTGCGGTTGCTTCGCCATTCAGGTTGCTACGGTTCGAGCTCGACACGAGCGATTCCACCTTACCAACCCACGTCCACGCGACTCGCTTTCCGGCGAGCCGGTTGCCGAGATTCGCTCCCGAAAAGGAACCGCCTATCGAGCAGAACCTGTTCGGGCGGCCCCAGTTCCTGAACCAACGCAGCCCGTCGTCGATGAGATCGGTTTCCGCCGGATTCACGAAATTGGGATAGTACGGCACGTATCCGGGATCAGTCGTAACGGGGATCGTAACAACTTCGACGAACGCGGGGGCGAGTAGCCCAGCGATAAATGATGTATTCGTCGAATAGAAGTCTGTGGCGTTGCCGGTGACAACACCGATTCCATCAGACATCCAAGGCTGGTTCGGGTCTGATGCCGTCGTGTACGAACGAATCAGCGCCCGCGATAACGTGATTTGCCGCTTGTTACTGTTAATGCTCGCCACGGCGAGTGGCGCGTCGCCGGGTGCGGGTTCAAAGTAAATCGGACCACCCGCGGTTGCGGGAGCATGAACCACCACCACGTTGCTTCCAGGTGTCTTCCCCTTCGGCGCAACGAATCCGGCAACGCTGGAGACCGACAACACCGTCGCACCCGCGGGCGCGTCGGCGGTCAGGAGAGCTCCCGTCCGAAACATCTTGTCCGTCTCCAGGTAGACCCGTTTCCACGCAGTGATCACGCCGCTGTCGGGACAGTCGGTGCATTGAAAGCTCGGGTCGGAGAGGTAATTCGGGTCGGTGCTTCCTCTCACCTCGTAGTTGTCGCCGGCGGCGTAGCTGGTCGTGACCAGCGTGAGAGTGGCGCTCTCGCCGCTCGGAGGAAGCACGATCTGCAACTGTTTTTGACCGTTGATCGTGCCGACGGGCGCGACCGTGTCGTGGTTGTCGTTGCCGAGGTAAGGTCCGCCGTACGTCGATG
>DASYSN010000657.1:0-1798 GCA_036003305.1 Thermoanaerobaculia bacterium | reverse complement strand
AAAAGAAGGCACGGTCTACCTCGGCATCCCGTGGTTCCTCGACGACGTGAAGGACGTGAAGGGGCTCGAGGCGAAGCTCTCGCAGTTCACCGCGAGCGCGCTCCATGAGGAGTTCACGCCGGTGATCGACAAGGCGAAGCCGACGAAGGAAGGCCTCTTCCCGGTGACGCTTTGGGAAACCACCGAGCGCGGCAAGCTGCCGCTCTACGGCGAGATCGATCCGGCCGGCACGGTGTTCTTCATCGGACCGTTCCGTCCGTTCAACGAAGCGCCCTCGGTCGCGCGCGTAAAGGCATTCGACCAGTACATCCCCGACTCGCCGACCGAAGGGGCCGCGAAACCGGAAGTGACGGTCGTGGAGTTTTCGGACTTCGAGTGCCCGTCGTGCCAGCACGCCGCCGGCTACATGAAGCCGATCCTCGACAAGCACGGCGACAAGGTGCGCTACATCCGCTACGACACGCCGCTCGTGACGATGCATCCGTGGGCCTTCTCCGCCGCGATCGCCGGCCGCGCCGTGTGGCACCAGAAGCCTGCAGCGTTCTGGGATTACAAGAAAGAGATCTACGACAACCAGGACAAGCTGAACTCCTTCACGATCGAAGACTTCGCCCGCGGCTTCGCCAAGGACCACGAGCTCGACCTGAAACGCTTCGACGACGACGTGGCGTCACAGTCACTGCAGACGAAGCTCATCAACGGCGTCGGCACCGCGTTCTCGAACGATATCCGCGCCACGCCGACCTACATGGTCAACGGCGTCATCGTCGATGCCGGAACGGATGGCAAGAATCTCTCGGACTACGTCGATTCGCTCTTGAAGAAGTAAGTCCTACACCGACTGCCATACGAGATCGAGGAACGACTTCACGATCCTTCCCGTGAGTCCCCAGATCTCGTATTCGTTGTACGGGTAGAAGTACGCCGGATAGCGCTTCTTCCGGAAGGTGACGTAGCGCACCTCCGGATACCGCACGTCCAGCAGGGCGTCGATCGGCACTTCGAACACCTCGGCGACCTCGCTCTCCTGCATCACGTAATCGATGCGCTCATGGACGACGGCGACGAACGGGGCGACGAGAAAGCCGCTGTTGGTGACAAGATCGTCGAGCCGTCCGATCAGCTCGACGGCGCGCGGCGGGATCCCGACTTCTTCCTCCGCCTCGCGCAGCACGGCCGCGGTGAGCGTCTCCCCTTCTTCGACGCCGCCGCCCGGAAACGCGATCTGGCCGCTGTGCGCCGCGAGGTTTTCGGCACGGCGCGAGAAGATCAGCGAGAAGTGCTCGCGGTCGCGAATGATCGGAATCAGCACCGACGCCCGTTTCAGCTCCGGTGCCTGGATCTCGATCGCGGGACGCAGCGCGAGCCGGTCGCGCAACCGCATCAGCGCGCGCTCGTCAAAGGGTCGCGGCATACCACGGCTCCGGGTCGAGCATCGGAATGCCTTCGACGGCGTGATACAGACGAAGCGTCGCTCCGGCGCGATACGGAACGTCGACCGTCGCCTGCTCGCCCGGCGCGACGTCGCGCGGCAGCTCGATCCAACGGTCCGCGATCTCCCGGTCGTTCTCGAACAACTTCGCGATCAAACGGTAGCCGGGCTCGCCGTACACGCGCGTACGGATCGTGAAGTCGCCGGTGTTCGTCAGGGTGATGCGGTTGCCATCGCGCGCGACGGAAAACTCGGGGAAGAGAGGCACGGTTCGGGCGATGGCACGCCCCTCCCCCGGCGCGCTTCTTGTTACTCCCTCTCCCTCGGGGAGAGGGTGCCGCGAAGCGGCGGGTGAGGGGCGTGCCA
>DASYSN010000656.1:0-2022 GCA_036003305.1 Thermoanaerobaculia bacterium | reverse complement strand
TACGAAGGCGACGTGGCGCCGGAGAAGGTGCTCGAGGTTTGCGCGCGTCTGCTCGACCTCGGCTGCTACGAAGTCTCGGTCGGCGACACGATCGGCGTCGGCACTCCGATGCAGGTGCAGGGCGTGATCGGAATGCTGCTGCAGGTGATCCCGGCGTCGCGGCTCGCGATGCACTTCCACGACACGCGCGGCACCGCGCTCGCGAACACGCTCGCCGCGCTCGAAATGGGGATCGCTACCTTCGACGCGTCAGCCGGGGGCCTCGGCGGCTGCCCGTACGCACCCGGCGCCTCCGGCAACCTCGCCACCGAGGACCTCGTCTACATGCTCGACAGCATGGCGATCGAGACCGGCGTCAATCTCAATCGGCTCGTGCAGGCATCAACCAAGATCGCGCCCTATCTCGATCACCCGCTGCCCGGAAAGTACCTGCAAGCCTGCCGCAAGCAGAGCGCTCCGGTGGCGACGTCAACCAGCGTAAACTGATTGCGTTGATCGATTACCACACGAAGGGGGAGTGGCGCGGCGGCTGGTATGTCGTTCCTTACGACGTGCCGTTCCGCGACATCGACTACTTCGGCCACGTCAACAATGCCATCTACTTCTCCTACTTCGAGTGGGCCCGTACGCTGCTCTGGTTCGAGCTGATGGGCGGGGCGGATCCGCGCGACATCGGGTTCATCGTGGCGCGGGCCGAGTGCGACTTCCGCGCGCAGATCGGGATGGAGCCGATCGAGATCGCGGTGCGGGTCGCCACGATGCGCAACACCTCTCTCGATTTCGCTTACGAGATCCGGAAAAGCCGTGGCGGGCAAATTGCTGCCACCGGAAATGTCGTGGTCGTCGTTTTCGACTGGAAAACGCGGTCGAAAACGGCCATCCCGGAGGAGTTGAGGCGTAAGGTGGAGAGTCATGCAGGCGCGGGTTCTGATTCATCCGGCCGTGGCGCGGCAGCGGTTTCGTGAGATCGCGGCGCTCCCTGAGCCGCACGTCGATCTCGTCGAAGCCTCGCTGCTGATCGCCGCCGAGGACCAGCCGGGCGTCGACGTCGAACGGCATCTGCGCGAAGTGACCGCGTGGAGCGAGGCGGTGTCGGCGCGGCTGCGCGGATCGCACGACGTCGAGCGCGTCGTCGAAGCGATCAACCGGCAGCTCTTCGAGGAAGAAGGCTTCCACGGCGAGGACGACGACTACTACGACCCGCGCAGCGCGCTGGTGAGCGAGATGCTCGACCGGCACGCCGGCCTGCCGATCACGCTGTCGATTCTCTACCTCGAGCTGACGCGGCGCGTCGGCGCGGAGGCGACCGGGATCGCGTTGCCGGGACGTTTCCTCGTGAAGTTCACCGGCGTCTTCGGCGAGGTCATCGTCGATCCGTTCGACGGCGGCCGGGTCGTGACGCCGGTCGAGCTGCAACAGATCCTCGACCAGGTGTACGGCGGCGGAGTGCGGCTCCGCGAGCACCACCTCCGCTCGTTCTCACGCCACGAGATCCTGGCGCGCGAGCTGGCGCAGCTCAAGGCTGCCTACATCGCGCAACACGACATCGCGCGCGCCGCGGCGTCGGTCGACCGACTGCTGATTCTCGACGCGCGCGACGCGTACGAGATCCGCGATCGCGCCGGCCTCGCCATGCAGATGCACACCTACGCCCTCGCCATCGAATGCCTGGAGCGCTACCTCGACCTCATGCCGCACGCCGACGACCGAAATGTCGTACGCGAGCAGATCATGTATTTGCGGGCGTGGATCGAGCAGAATTAGTAAACTCTCGCCTTCCGTGATCACAGGTTTCAACACCGACATTCGGCACAACGAGAAGGTCTACCACATCCAGACCGAGGATAAGGGCCTTCAGAACCCGTATATCGAGTCGCTTGTGTACGTTGGCGGCGAGATCCTCGCCTCGAAGAAGACCTCCTACGCCGAGCAGTTGAAGGGCGGCGGCGCGGACGAGAAGTGGATCGGCAATCTGATGGAGCAGCAGCACCGCACCATGATTGCCGCGATCAAGCGCGGGCG
>DASYSN010000655.1:0-7405 GCA_036003305.1 Thermoanaerobaculia bacterium | reverse complement strand
TACGTGACGGACTTTCTCTCCGCCGTCGACACGCCCAAGGTGACGCTCGACCTCAAGGACGAAAACAGCCAGTGCATCGGCAAGCCCGCGCCGGAGGCCGAAGACCTCCCGTACGACTACCTGTACGTCGTGATGCCGATGCGGCTCGCGTGATTGAGTTACCGGTGGCCAGTGGCCGGTTGCCGGGTGAGAGTCAGCAGCGGCTCGCCGCGGAGCGGCGAGATATCGATAGCCCAAGGCGTGAGCCTTGGGGAGTTGGATCGTCGCAGGATGTGAGCCGCGGAGCGGCGACATTGCCGCAGTGGCTCGAAGAGGATGTCGCCGCTCCGCGGCTCGCTCGAATTGGGCGACTGTCTCCCAAGGCTGACGCCTTGCGCTACCGAGATACCGCCGCTCCGCGGCTGCGCGCGCGTCGGCGCGTCGATCGAATCCGGCCACCGGCCACCGGCCACCGGCCACTCGATCCCGGCAAATGATTCTCCGGTCGCTCACCACCGAGAGCTTTCGCAACCTCGCCGCGGGCGAGATTCCGTTTCACGCCGCCGTGAACATCGTGCTCGGGCGCAACGGGCAGGGGAAGACGAACCTGCTCGAGGCGGTCTACTTTCTGGCGACGACGAAGTCGTTTCGCACGAACCGGATCGCGAGCGTGTTCCGGTTCGATTCGCCGAGCGTGTACGTCGCCGGCGCGCTGGAGCGGCATGGCGTCACGAGGACGCTCTCGGTTGGTCTGGAGCATGCCGAGGCGCGCAGGCGCGTGCTGATGATCAACGGCGAGAAGATCGCGCTGCCGGCGTATCTGAACGCGATGAGCGTGTTCGCCTACTCGCAGTCGCGGCTGGAGATTCTGCGCGGCGCGCCGGAGGAGAAGCGGCGCTTCCTCGATCGCGGGATCGCGAGCATCAACGCTCAGTACCTGGAGCAGCTCTCGCGCTATCTCCGCGTCTTGAAGCAGCGCAACGCGCTGCTCGCCGAGGACCCGACGGCGTCATCGCTCGACGCATGGAACGACGAGCTCGTGTCGGCCGCGGCGCCGATCCACCGCGCCCGGGCGGCATACGCGCAGGAGATCGGGGCTGCGTTCGCGAAGATCGTCGAGACGCACGGCTACCACGTCCGCGATCTCGAGATCGTCTACCGCGGATCGGGCGAGGAGGACGCGCTGCGCGAAACGCTGGCGCGGATCCGCCGTCACGAGCTGCGCGCCCGGATGACGCTCACCGGTCCGCAGCGGGACACGATCGATTTTCTGGTCGGCGGACGCAACGCGGCCGAGGTGCTGTCGGGCGGCGAGCTGAAGATGATCGTGCTCTTCCTGAAGTTCGCGAAAGTCGAGCTTTTCCGGGCGCGGCACGACGAGCCGCCGCTGTTCCTGCTCGACGACATCGACGCCGAATTGGACCTGGAAGTTCTGCAGAAACTCCTCTCCGGACTCCCCTCGAAAACGCAGGTTTTCGCCACCTCGGCGAAGGAGTCGTTTCTGCACGCTTTGGAGGCCGGTCCGCACCGCCGCTTAATCATTGAAAACGGGCTAGTTACGACCTCCAGAGATTTCGCCTGAAGAGGGCATTTTTCGGTACACTCGGACGTTCTGAATCGCGACGCTTTTTCCCGCCTGAATCCCCTCGACAGAAAGCGATTCGATGACTGCTGAAAACTACACCGCAGAAGACATCAAAGTCCTCAAAGGGCTTGATGCCGTGCGCAAGCGCCCGGGCATGTACATCGGCGATACCGATGACTACACCGGTCTGCATCACATGGTTTACGAGGTCGTCGACAACGCCATCGACGAGGCGCTCGCCGGCTACGCGGACAAGGTCCAGGTGACGATTCACGTCGACAACTCGGTGAGCGTCGAGGACAACGGACGCGGCATCCCGGTCGACATGCACAAGGAAGAAGGACGCAGCGCGGCCGAGGTCATCATGACCGAGTTGCATGCGGGTGGAAAGTTCGACAACAACTCGTACAAGGTGTCGGGCGGACTGCACGGTGTCGGCGTCTCGGTCGTCAACTTCCTCTCCGAGTGGCTGGAGCTCAAGATCCATCGCGACGGCTTCGTCTGGCGCCAGCGCTACGAGCGCGGCGTTCCGGTCGCCACGATCGAAAAGGGCGAGAAGACGACGCGCCGCGGCACGCGCGTGACGTTCAAGACGGACTCGGAGATCTTCTCGGTCACCGAGATGAATTTCGAGACGCTCTCGCAACGCCTGCGCGAGCTGGCGTTCCTCAACTCGGGCGTCAACATCTCGATCACCGACGAGCGGACGGAGAAGAAGCACGAGTTCTGCTATCAGGGCGGCATCGTCTCGTTCGTGCAGGACCTGAACAAGAACAAGGCGCCGCTGCACGAGCAGCCGATCTTCATCCGCGACGAGAAGGATGGCGAGGGGGTCGAGATCGCGTTGCAGTGGAACGAGGGTTACACCGAGAACATCTACTGCTTCACGAACACGATCAAGAACCTCGACGGCGGCACGCACCTGGTCGGCTTCAAGGGCGGCCTGACGCGCACCGTGAACAAGTACATCGACGAAACCGGCGTGCTGCAGAAGCTGAAGATCTCGCTCGAGGGCGACGACATCCGCGAAGGGCTCGCGGCGGTGATCTCGGTCAAGGTCCGCGACCCGAAGTTCTCGTCGCAGACGAAAGACAAGCTGGTCTCGTCGCACGTGAAGACGTGGGTCGAGCAGGTGGTGAACGAAAAGCTCGCCGAGTTCTTCGAGGAGAACCCGCGCGAGGTCAAGCGGATCGTCGAGAAGATCATCGAGGCGGCGCGCGCGCGTGAAGCGGCGCGGAAGGCCCGCGATCTGACGCGCCGCAAGGGCGCGCTCGATTCGGCCTCGCTTCCCGGCAAGCTCGCCGACTGCTCGGAGCGCGATCCGGCGCTCTGCGAGATCTACTTCGTCGAGGGCGACTCGGCAGGCGGCTCCGCGAAGCAGGGCCGCGACCGGCGCTTCCAGGCGATCCTGCCGCTCAAGGGCAAGATCCTGAACGTCGAGAAGGCGCGCCTCGACAAGATGCTGTCGTCGGAAGAGATCCGCCTCATGATCACGGCGCTCGGCACCGGCATCGGAGTCGACGACTTCGACGTCGCCAAGCTCCGCTACCACAAGATCATCATCATGACGGACGCCGACGTCGACGGATCGCACATTCGCACGCTGATCCTGACGTTCTTCTTCCGCCAGATGCAGGAAGTGATCAAGCGCGGGCACCTCTACATCGCGCAGCCGCCGCTGTACAAGATCACGCAGGGGAAGAAAGACACGTACCTGAAGGACGACGCCGAGAAGTCGCGCTTCCTTCTGAACCGCATCGCCGAATCGGTGAGCATCACGCCGGCCGGCGGGTTGCCGATCGCCGGCGAGAAGCTGATCAACATGATCCAGCGGATGGAGGACTACGCCTCCTTCGGCCTGAAGGTGCAGACGCGCGGCGTTCCGCGCGAGGCGCTCGACGTCGTCTTCGCGCAGCATTTCACCGACCGCTCGTATTTCGGCGACAGCGACCGGATGGACAACCTCGAGAAGGCGCTGAAGGCCGCCGGTTTCGAACACGTGCAGCAACTGACCGACGAGGTCACGGAGACGCCGTACATCCGCTTCAGCGTCGGCAGCAACGGCACCGGCAAGCGCGCGGCGATCAACACGGAGCTCCTCGCGACGTACGAGTTCCGCCAGATGCTGAAGGCGTACGAGCAGCTCTCGGCGTTCGGCCTGCCGCCGTACACGGTGAAGCACGGCGAGGAGACGATGGGCTTCTCGCGCGTCGACGATCTGCTCGACTCGATTTTCAAGCTGGCCGAAAAAGGGCTCTCGATCCAGCGCTACAAAGGCCTCGGCGAAATGAATCCCGATCAGCTCTGGGCCACGACGATGAATCCCGAGACCCGCCGCCTGCTGCAGGTGACGATCCAGGACGCCGTCGGCGCCGAGGAGCTGTTCACGATCCTCATGGGCGACCAGGTCGAGCCGCGGCGCGTGTTCATTCAGGACAACGCGCTCGAAGTGAAGAACCTCGATATCTAAATGTCAGACGAAACTCCGCTCCCACCACAGAACGAGCAGCGCGTCCCCGTCAACATCGAAGACGAGATGCGCAAGTCGTATCTCGACTATGCGATGTCGGTCATCATCGGCCGCGCGCTGCCGGACGTCCGCGACGGCCTCAAGCCGGTGCACCGCCGCATCCTCTACGGGATGTACGAGCAGGGGAACACGTCCGGGAAGGCGTACAAGAAATCGGCGCGCATCGTCGGCGACGTGATGGGCAAGTTCCATCCGCACGGCGACAGCGCGATCTACGACGCGGTCGTCCGCATGGCGCAGGACTTCTCCATGCGCTACGAGCTGGTCGACGGCCAGGGCAACTTCGGCTCGCTCGACGACGATCCGCCGGCGGCGATGCGCTACACCGAGGTGCGCCTCACCAAGCTCGCCGAAGAGCTGATGCGCGACGACATCGACAAAGAGACGGTCGATTGGACGCCGAACTACGACGGATCGCTCAGCGAGCCGTCCGTCCTTCCCGCGAAGTTCCCGAACCTCCTCGTGAACGGATCGACCGGCATCGCGGTCGGAATGGCGACGAACATCCCTCCGCACAACCTCGGCGAGGTCATCGACGCCTGCCTGATGATGATCGAGAATCCGAAGGTGTCGTGGACCGAGCTGATGACGGCCCTTCCCGGTCCCGACTTCCCGACCGGAGGCTTCATTCACGGACTCGACGGGATCCGAAAGGCGTACGAGACCGGCCGCGGGCTCATTCAGGTCCGCGCCCGCGCCGGCATTGAAACGCAGAAGAGGGCCGACCGGCAGCAGATCGTCGTGACGGAGATTCCGTACATGACGAACAAGGCGCGGCTGCTCGAAAAGATCGCGGAGCTGGTCAAGGACAAGCGGATCGAAGGGATCAGCGACCTGCGCGACGAGTCGGACCGCGAGGGAATCCGCATCGTCATCGAGTTGAAGCGCGGCGAGGTCCCGGAAGTCGTCCTCAACAATCTCTATCGCAACACGCAGATGCAGACGACGTTCGGGATCATCTTCCTGGCGATCGTCAACAACAAGCCGGAGGTGATGGATCTCCCCACGATGCTCCGGCACTTCATCGAGCATCGAAAAGAGATCGTCGTCCGCCGGACGCGTTTCGATCTGCGCAAGGCGGAAGAGCGCGCCCACATCCTCGAAGGACTGGTCAAGGCGCTCGACAATCTCGACGCGATCATCACGATGATTCGCGGCAGCCGGACGCCGGACGAAGCGCGCAACGACCTGATCGGCCGTTTCGCGTTCACCGACATCCAGGCGCGCGCGATCCTCGACATGCGCCTGCAGCGCCTCACGGGCCTCGAGCGCGAGAAGATCGTGCAGGAGTACAACGAGATCCTCCAGACGATCGAGCGCCTCAAGGAGATCCTCGCCAGCGAGTCGCTGGTCCTCGGGATCATCAGCGACGAGCTGCGCGCGATCAAAGAGCAGTACGGCGACGCGCGCCGCACGGAGATCATCCCGGAGGCGCACGAGATCTCGATCGAGGACATGATCGCCGACGAGGACATGGTCATCACCGTGTCGCGCGGGGGCTACATCAAGCGCTCGCCGCTCTCGCTCTATCGCTCGCAGCGGCGCGGCGGCAGGGGCCGCATCGGCATGCAGACGAAGGAAGAGGACATCGTCGAGCACCTCTTCGTGGCGTCGACGCACGCGTACGTGCTCGTCTTCACGGACCGCGGCCGGATGTACTGGCTCAAGGTGCACCAGATCCCCGAGGTCGCGTCGAACGCGCGCGGCAAGGCGATCGTGAATCTGCTGACGGTCGAGCAGGGTGAGAACGTCCGTGCTCTTCTGACGACGCGCGACTTCACGGAAGGAAAGTACGTCGTGATGGCGACGCGCGCCGGCAAGATCAAGAAGACCGAGCTGTCGGCGTTCTCGAACATCCGGACGAGCGGGATCATCGCGATCGACATCGGCGAGGGCGATGATCTGTACGCCGTCCGGCTGTCGGACGGGAACTCGGACATCTTCGTCGGCAAGGCCGGCGGACGGGTCATCCGGTTCAACGAGTCCGAGGTGCGGCCGATGGGACGCGGCGCCGCGGGCGTCCGCGCCGTCGGGCTGCGCGAGGACGATCACGTGGTCGAGATGGACGTGCTCCCGGCTGGCGTCATCGACGAAAGCGCCGAGGACACGGAAGCGGACGAAACCGCGGAAGTGGCCGGCGATTCGCGCGGCTACATCTTCACGGTGACCGAGGGGGGCTTCGGCAAGAAAACGCCGGTGGCGGCCTATCCGACCAAGCATCGCGGCGGTTACGGGGTCATCGACATCAAGACGGAGCGCTACGGCAAGGTCGCCGGAATGGCGGTCGTATTCGACGAAGACCAACTTCTGATCATCAGCGAGCAGGGGATGATCCTCCGGACGCCGGTGTCTTCGGTCCTGCCGAAGGGGCGGAACATCCACGGCGTCCGGGTCGTGAAGCTGGACGAGGGCGACCGGGTCGTCGCGGCCGTCAAGGTCGTCGAAAAGGAGCAGCCGGAGGACGGCGATGAAGCTCCTGTGACAGAAGAGCCCGTCCACTAGTTACAATCGGGGCATGCGGAAAGTGTCGCGCGAACGGATCAACCAGCTCTCGCGAGACTTGCTCGACGCGATGGTGCGCACGCGCTCGATCACGCTGCTGAAGGACCGCGACGCGGTGCACCAGGCGATCGCCTCCGCGATGGCGGACGAGTTCCGCCGCGAAGAAGAGCGCGAGGAGAACGTGCGGCGCCGCATCGCCACGATGCGCAAGCCGCCCGCGCGTACGTCACGCGAGTACGAAGAGCTCTTCCGTCAGTTGATGGATGAGGAGTACTTGCGCGAGGGCCTCGACAGCTAGCGCGAGTCGGGGCGCGATTCCATTTCGGCGCGCTTGGAACGGCGAGGCTGCGGTTCTTCTTCCTCGATCTCGTCGCCGCGGTCCGACGCGAATTCGACAGGCGCGTTCGCAATGGTGCGCCAGCGCTGCGCCTTCATCTGCTCGAAGATGCCGCCGGTGTGACCCGCCGGAATCCAACTGTTGCCGCCGCACTTCGGACACCGTCCGCGAAACGCGATGTTCTTTCCGCAATCGGGACAGATGATCACGAGGGAGTGTGACAGCTCGAACTTCTGCTCTCCCTCGGCGTCGAGGCTGTTCAGGAAGGAGGCTAGATGGGTGAATGTGTCGTCGAGGGACATTGCTGCTCGGCCCTCAAAACTGCATAGGACATGCCGGAGGCGCAAAGAAAGGCCAGAATCGCGGCTCCCACAAAGGGAATCCCGAGCGAAAGGTAGGCCGAGAAGACGTTGATGCCGGTGAGACGGCTCACGATCGACAGCGGTATCAACGTCCCGGTCAGAAGGAACGA
>DASYSN010000654.1:0-3995 GCA_036003305.1 Thermoanaerobaculia bacterium | reverse complement strand
CGCCTTCGGATGCGCCGCGCTCGCGGTCATCGCGCTCGTGCTCCTCCAGATCGCGGGGCAGTTGAACGTCTCGTTCGAAGACGCGTCGATCCACGCGGCACAGAAGAAGGAGAACTACGTCGAGCGCGTTCGGAGTTTCCGCAGCGGGCAGCGGGTGATCTTCCCCCGCTTTCCGTCGCCGTTCCGGCTGCCCGCTAACCCGACGCCGGAGCTCGCAATCCTCTGGAAGAACCTGATCGCGACCATGCGCATCTCGATCGTCTTCATGATCGTGATCATCGGCGTCTTCGCCGTTCTGCTCGGCGAAGCGATCTTCACCCCGACCGCGATCCGCAGTGGCGCGGCGGCTCTCGCTCTCGGCATGTGCTGCTTTTTTCCGCTCGTCGCCACGAACATCCTGACGCAGGACCTTCGGCTCGACCTCCAGCGGATCGAGATTCTCAAGAGCTACCCCATCAGCGGCGAACGTCTGATCGCGGCGGAGATCGCGGCGCCGCTCACGGTCATGTCGGTCGTCGAGCTGCTGCTGCTCATCGGCTCGCTCGTCATCCTCCACATGCCGAACGAGTCGGCGAAGCTGCAAAGGATCGCCACCCCGGAGTTCGCCGTCGTCGTCCTTCTCTTCGCGATTCCGATCTGCGCGATGCAGCTCCTCATCCGCAATGCCGCCGCGGTCCTCTTCCCCGCCTGGACGATGCGATCGCAGGATGACCCGCGCGGCTTCACAGTCATGGGCCAGCGCCTCATCCTGCTCGCCGGCAACCTGCTGGTCCTGACCATCAGCCTCATCCCGCCCGCCATCGTCGTGCTCATCGGCTGGTTCGTCTCACGCAGCTTCAGCGCGACCGTCGCGGTCCCGCTCGCCACCGTGCCCGCGGTCGCCTTGCTCGCCGGCGAGGTCTGGCTCGGCATCAGGATGCTCGGCGCTCAGTTCGAAAGAATCGACGTCACGAACGAGATGGGAAGCGCGATCCTGTAGTTTTCGTTTCCTGCAATAACTTGCGGCGCCTACTCCTCGGACTCCTCGTTCTCGTCGCCACTTCCGCTTCGGCCGCGGACATCGACCTCGTCCGTCAGAACTACATCGGCTACTACACCGGCGCTGGGGCGGACGTCGCGGCTCCGCGCATGAAAGATGCGCTCGCGTCGCTGGAAGCCGAGGCGCGGAATGACGTGCGACCGGGATTCCTGCTCAGCAATGGGAGCTGGAGCGATCTGAACTACTCCGAGACGCCGAGCGGCACCTGGTCGCCGTGGGAGCACTCGAAACGTCTGATCGTCATGGCGAAGGCGTACCGGACGCCGGGACAAGGCCTGTACCACGACCAGACGTTGCGCGGTCAGATCGAGGCGGCGCTGTCGTACACCGGCGTCTACTACGGTATGAGCTCGCTGCCGACCGGGAACTGGTGGTTCTGGACCATCGGCGTCCCTCTCGACCTCGGACCGACGCTCGTCCTGATGCGCGGCGACATCGACCCGACCGTCTACAACAACTGCGTCCAGGAGATCTACTTTCGCATCGGCAGCTCGCCGACGTCCCGCGGAATCGTGGGGCCGGTGCCGACCGGCGAGAACCTCGCGTGGTCGTGCTTCACGCACCTGACGCTGGGCCTCCTGAAGGATGACGCGTCGATGCTCGCTCCCGTGCGCGACGCGATGGCCGGCGTGACGATGGCGTCCGCCACCGTTGAAGGGATCAAGCCCGACGCGTCATTCCAGCAGCACGGCGCACAGCTCTACACCGGCGGCTATGGCGGCTCGTTTGCCAACGACGTCGCACAATACACGCTGCTCACGCGCGGCACCGGCTATGCCCTCACGCCTGGCTCGCTCGCGTCGTTCATCGACTACCTCGCGGACGGCGTGATCTGGTCGCTGTACGGCAACTACTTCGACGTCTCCGTGATCAGCCGCGAAGTCGCCCGGCCGTCCACCAGCGGCTTCAACGGACTCGCCGCGTTGCTGCAGGGATCGACCGTCATCTCGCTGCGACAGCGCGAGATCCAAAGCGCGGCCGCGAAGCTGCTCCAGACGTGGGGCGGCCTGCCGATCGAGCTCGCCGGCCTCGCCACGAACATCGAGCAGAGCGGCGTCGCCGCCGCGTGGCCGTCCGGCCATCGCCAATACTGGATGTCGGACTACGCGGTGCACCGGCGCGACGGCTGGTTCGCCTCGGTCAAGATGTTCTCGACGCGCACGAAGTCCGGCGAGAACACGAACAACGAGAATCTCCTCGGCTCGCGCCAGTCGGATGGCCGCCTCTATCTCGTCCGCGACGGCGACACGTATTACACGCGCAACGTCTGGCCGGCGCTCGACTGGACGCGCCTTCCCGGCATCACCGTCGAACAGAACGGCAACGCCGCGAACGATACTTATGGCTACGGCAGCAACCGATTCGCGGGCGGAGTCAGCGACGGCTGGAACGGTATCGCGGCGATGCAGCTCGCACCGCTCGGCGCGCACATGACCGCCAACAAGTCATGGTTCTTCTTCGACGACGCGATCGTCTGCCTCGCCGGCGCGATCACCTCGACGGACTCGAATCACGTCGAGACGATCGTCAACCAGTGGCCGGTACGCGATTCGTCGTCGCAGTTGCTCGTCGACGGCACGCCGGCCGCGACACGTTGGGCGCTGCTCGACGGGATCGGCTACTTCTTCCCCACTCCGGCGCCGCTCCTGACCAAGCGCGAGACGCGCAGCGGTACGTGGGCCGCTCTCGGCGGCTCGACCGACACGACGCCGTACTCCGCCGACGTCGTCACGCTCTGGATCGATCACGGTCCAATGCCGATGGACGCCTCGACGGCGTACGTCATCGCACCGAATGCGACCGCCGATACCCTGCGCGCCTGGAGCGCGAATCCGCCGGTCTCGATCGTCGCGAACAACTACGACGTCGCCGCCGTCCGCGACCTCCGCACGAACGCCCTCGGTATCGTCTTCTTCACCACGTACGGCAACGTGAACGGCTACACCGCCGACGCACCCGCGATCGTCTACGCCGTCTCGACCGCCTCCGGCCTGTCGCTCCACGTCGCCGATCCGACGGCGAACAGCAGCGGCGTCCTGCACGTGACCGTGCCCGGCACGTGGTCGGCCGCCGGCGCCAACGTCGTCAGCGCCACCTCGCGCGCTACAACGCTCGAAATCCCGCGCAACAGTGGCCAGACCACCGACGTCGCGTTGACGCCCCTCATCATCCGCCGCCGCGCCGCCCGGCACTAGGAAGTCCTCGGTCCTCAGTCCTCGGTCCTCAGATCAACATCCGAGGACTGAGGACCGAGGACCGAGGACTCTCGAAAACCACAACGCATCTCAGCCGTATACCCCCTCCATATGAAGTACGCGCTGATCGTCCTCTCGCTATTCGTCTGTCTCGCCGCGTTTGCGAAAGGTTCCGACTCGCTCGCGAACTCGCAGATGCCCTCGGTCATCACCGTTCCGGCGGCGGCGCAGCCGTCGGCGCACTTCGATCCCGACGCCGCGACCGAGGCGTATCTCGCGGAGATGCCGCCGGCCGCCCGCGCGCGGTCGGACGCGTACTTTGAAGGCGGGTACTGGCTGATTCTGTGGGAGTTCGTCTACGGCGTCGCCGTCGCGCTGATCCTGCTGAACCTCCGCTGGTCGGCCCGCATGCGCGACTTCGCCGAGAAATTCACGAAGATTCGCGCGATCCACACGATCGTCTACTGGATTGAATACCTCGTCATCACCACCGTCCTCACCTTCCCGCTCGCCTGGTACGAGGGCTACTACCGCGAGCACCAGTACGGCATGGCGACGCAGACCTTCGGCCCGTGGATGGGCGACCAGCTCAAGGGCCTCCTCGTCGACGCAATCCTCGGCGGTCTTCTCATCGCGATCCTCTTCGCGATCGTCCGCAAACTCGAACGCACCTGGTGGATCTGGGGCGCCGCCGTGATGTCGCTTTTCCTGATCTTCGTCGCGATGATCGGACCGGTCTTCATCCTCCCGCTCTTCAACAA
>DASYSN010000653.1:0-2623 GCA_036003305.1 Thermoanaerobaculia bacterium | reverse complement strand
TTGCGCTCACGCGCGCTCTTTCGGTCCTGCGCCGCCCTAGCCCTTCATGGCCACGAGCGGTGGCGCGGTCGCGTAGGCGCTTGCGGTGCCGAGGATCTTCGCCTGCAGCTTCCCGTTCGAGCCCTTGACGAGCTGGACGCGGAACATCGGCTGCAGCGTGGCGTGATCCTGCGTGCGGATGGCCTCGAAGCCCTTCGGGCCGAGGAACTTGAAGCCCTCGAGCGCCGTGACCATCTTGTCCGGGTCGTTGTCGCCCACCTTGAGCGCGTGGACGATCATCAGCGCGGCGTTGAACCCGTCCGGCGTGAAGAGGTCGGGCACCTGGCCCTTCTTCCGCATCTGCTTGACGAGCCAGTCGTTCGTGGCGTTCTTCGGTGCCGTGTAGACGTAGTGCGAGAGGAAGTGGATCTTCGTGGCCTGGTCGCCGAGCGCCGGCCACGTTGCGCGCTCTGCGAGGCCGGTGACGACGTCGGGGCCGTTGAACACGCCCTGCTGGTCGAGCGCCTTCCACATCGCGCCGGCCGTCGTGCCGGCCCACGCCACGAAGACGAGGTCGGCGTTCGCGTTCTTCACCTGCTGCGCGAACGGCGTGAAATCGGTCGCGGTCAGCGGCACCGAGACCTCAGAGACCGAGTGGCCCTTCGAGCCGACGATCGCCTTGACGGCCAGGTAGTTGCCGTGCCCGAACACGGAGTCCTGGTCGAAGACGACGACCTTCTTGCCGGAGCCCTTGAGGAACGAGGTCACGGTCTCCACGTCCTGCAGCGTCTCGCGGCCGGAGCGGAAGGTGTATTTGTTGATCCCGGTAATGGCGTCGCTCGCAGCCGGGCCGGAGATGAACAGGATGTGGTTCTGGGCAGCGAGCGGCGCGACCTGGAGCGCGACGCCGGACGAGACGCTGCCCGCGAGGATCTTGTAGCCCTGGCCGATCAGGTCCTTCGCCGCGTTGACCGCGGTGGCGGGATCGGTCTTGTCGTCGACGAGCGTCAGGTTGATCGTCTTGCCGTCGACCTTGTTCGTCCCCTTCGTCGCGTACTGCAGGCCGTACTTCAAGCCTTCGACGTACTCGGCCCCGTAGGCCGAGAGCAGGCCGGTGCGCGAATAGACGATCCCGACGTTGTACGAGGCGGCCGCATGGTGCGTACGCGCCGCGACCGTCGCCGTCCCGCCGAGCAGCATGAAGAGCGCGGTTACCAGCAGGACCTTGGTGAAGCGATGACGCATGAACGCATCCTCCTAGGTGATTGACCCCGAACCTGAGACCCGATTCAGGTGGCAGTTTTCGCTACGAGGATGTGACTGTCAAGGGTCCGAATGGTTAGGGGCAGGCCGAAGCCGGCCACTCCTTCCGACGGATGGGCCCGCGAGCAGTTAGGCCGACTCTTCGGCGAGCTCGTCCGGCTCGGCGGCGCCCGCGCTCGTGACGAGCGTCGGCTTGAGGCCCTTCTCGATCGTCTCCTTCGTGATCACGCACTTGGAGACGTCCTTGCGCGAGGGCAGCTCGAACATCACGTCGAGCAGCGCGTTCTCGATGATCGAGCGAAGCCCGCGGGCGCCCGTCTCGCGCTCGAGGCCCTTGTCGGCGATCGACCACAGCGCGTCGTCCGTGAAGACGAGGTCGATGTTGTCGTAGGCGAAGAAGCGCTGGTACTGCTTGACGAGCGCGTTCTTCGGCTCGGTCAGGATCTGGACGAGATCCTCGCGGCGTAGCTGGTGCACCGCCGACAGCACCGGGAGACGGCCGATGAACTCCGGGATGAGCCCGAAGTTGAGGAGATCCTCGGGCATGACCTCGCCGAGGAGCTCCGCGCTCTCCGCATCGCGCTTCGCGGAGATCTCGCGGCCGAACCCGACCGCGTTCTTGCCCAGGCGCTTAGCGATGATCTTGTCGAGACCCGCGAAGGCGCCGCCGCAGATGAACAGGATGTTCGTCGTGTCGATCGACAGGAACTCCTGGTGTGGATGCTTGCGGCCGCCCTGGGGCGGGACCGAAGCAACCGTGCCCTCGAGGATCTTCAGCAGTGCCTGCTGAACACCCTCACCCGAAACGTCGCGCGTGATCGACGGGTTGTCCGCCTTCCGCGCAATCTTGTCCACCTCGTCGATGTAGATGATCCCGGTCTCGGCCTTCTTGATGTCGAAGTCAGCCGCCTGAATCAGCTTCAAGAGAATGTTCTCGACGTCCTCGCCCACGTAGCCGGCCTCGGTCAGCGCGGTGGCGTCGGCGATCGCAAACGGCACGTTGAGGATCCGCGCGAGCGTCTGCGCGAGGTGCGTCTTACCGCAGCCCGTCGGGCCGAGCAGCAGGATGTTCGACTTCTGCAGCTCGACGTCGCCGTCCTCGGCGCCCATCTGGACGCGCTTGTAGTGGTTGTAGACGGCAACCGACAACGAGCGCTTCGCCTCCTCCTGCGAGACGACGTACTCGTTGAGCGAGGCGTAGATCTCGGTCGGGCGCGGGAGGTTGTCGAGGTCGAGCGAGCTCGGAGTGGTGAGCTCCTCGTCGATGATCTCGTTACAGAGATCGATGCACTCGTCGCAGATGTAGACGCCCGGGCCGGCGATCAGCTTCTTGACCTGGCGCTGCGACTTGCCGCAGAAGCTGCAGAGAAGCTGTTCGTTT
>DASYSN010000652.1:0-3118 GCA_036003305.1 Thermoanaerobaculia bacterium | reverse complement strand
CGCAAGGCGAAGTACAACCTCAATGAAGCCGAGGTGAAGCCGTACTTCCTCCTCGACACGGTGCTGCACGACGGCGTCTTCTACGCCGCGAACCAGATGTACGGCCTCACGTTCAAAGAGCGGCACGACATTCCGGTGTATCAGCCGGACGTCCGCGTCTTCGAGGTGTTCGACGCCGACGGCAAGTCGCTCGCGCTCTGGTACGCCGACTACTTCCAGCGTCCGAACAAGAGCGGCGGCGCCTGGATGGATTCCTTCGTCGACCAGTCGGGCCTCCTCGGCACGCATCCGGTCGTCTTCAACGTCTGCAACTTCACGAAGCCCGCGGCCGGCCAGCCGGCGCTCCTCAGCTTCGACGACGTCAACACGATGTTCCACGAGTTCGGGCATGCGCTGCACGGCATGTTCTCGAACGTGAAATACCCGACGGTCGCGGGGACGAACGTGCCGCGCGATTTCGTCGAGTTCCCGTCGCAGTTCAACGAACATTGGGCGCTCGAGCCGCGCGTTTTCGCGAATTACGCGAAGCACTACCAGACGGGCGCGCCGATGCCGCAGGCGCTGGTCGACAAGATCAAGTCGTCGCGCAAGTTCAACCAGGGCTACGCGCTGACCGAGTACCTCGCCGCCGCGCTGCTCGACATGGCGTGGCATACCCTCCCACCCGGCGCGCCGCTCCAGGACGTGAACACCTTCGAGCCGGCGTCGCTGAAGAAGTACAAGATCGACCTCCCGCAGGTCCCGCCGCGCTATCACACGACGTACTTCTCGCACATCTGGGGCGGCGGCTATTCGGCCGGCTACTACGCCTACCTCTGGAGCGAGTTGATCGACGACGACGCGTACTACTGGTTCAAGGAACACGGCGGCATGACCCGCGCGAACGGCCAGCGCTTCCGCGACATGGTCCTCTCCCGCGCCGGCAGCGAAGACCCCGCCGCCATGTACCGCGCCTTCCGCGGCCGCGACCCGATCGCCGAACCGCTCCTCATCGAGCGCGGATTGAAAGGCGAGAAAGCGAAGCCAACGAAGCCAAGCGCCAAGAATCCCGAGTAGCTCTTCCTCCCGGTGTGGCGCGGGCTTTCCAGCCCGCGCCCCCGTCGGGCGGGGGGCGTCCTGCATTTCAGTTGGCCAAATGCCGCCGGCTGCGAAAAACGCGACGATCGAGAAAAACCCGCCCGACCCTGCCGCTCGCTTCGTCGACGCGGTCGTATACCAGCACCAGATAGGCTCCGTTCGACGCTGCGCCGAGAGTGCCGAAGGTGCGGTTCGGCCGCGTGACGATCGTGGCCGCCTCGCCGCCGAGCGTCATCCCGAGCCACTGATCGCCGTCGCCCGAAAGCGTGTGCGTGAAGATCAGGAACTCGCCGGCGTGCGCGATGGTCTTCGCCTCGATCGCGTGCGCAATCGTTCCGAGCGGTTCGACGCCGCCCTCCGATGAGATGTATGCGGCGCCGATGTCGCCGCCGGGCTTCGACCACGTCGCGAGATAGGTCTTCCCGTTCCAGGCGACGGACGGGTTGTCGCCCGCCGTGTCGAGAACATACGGAACGCCGTCGATCGAAGTGCCGTCGGCGCGGAGGCGCATCGCCAGGATCTGCGGCGCCCCTTGGCTCGCCCAGACGACGAGGTAGTCCGTGCCGTTCGATGCGATCGCCGCACGACCGGCTGAATCAGCTCCGCGAATGGAAATGAGTCGCGATACCAGCGGATCGCCATGCGTCTCGACTCGCTGTGCATATAGAGAAGAGCCCCCTTCCTGAATCGACATCAGACTCGTGCCGTTTCCTGCGATGGCTTGGACGTTAGGGAACCTCCACATGAAATCCATCGATCCGCCCGCCCTCGCATCGAACCGTCCCGCCCATCCGTCGTCCCAAACCACCAGGTACGTATCGCCGCTGGACGCGATGGTGGGTGTGGCAAGCCTCTCCTCGGAAGGAGGGTCGCTCATGAATGGCACAAAGAAGCCGCCGGTTGTCTGCGCGTCTCCATTCCCCGCAAAACGACCAACGTACCGGGAAACGCCACCACTGTTCTTCTCGCACCACGCCGCCAGAAATCCGTTCTCCCCTGCCGCGACTGCGGCGTTGGTTTGCAAGGCGGCGCTCAGGGTGAGCGGCCCATCGGACGAGTGCACGGCCGCGACAAAGACGTCTTCGCCCGTCGCCGAGTAGTAAGGATCGTCGCAAGAGTTCACGTAGAGCGTGGCGGTCGGATCCATCGCCGTCCTCTCGGCGTCGCCGCGGCAACCATAGATCGCCAGCGGAGTCCCGCCGCTGTAGCTCGCGTAGCTTTTCGATATGAAGTTGAACACCTGCTCCGTCCGGATCGACCAGGTGACGACGAAACCGTCGTTCGTCCGGAGTGCGACGGGCGGCGCGACACCGCGCTCGAGTTCCTGCGGCGGCTGGATGACGACTGCCGCACGATTCGCAACCCCGTTGTCGCTCAGTGGATGAAGAACGATTCCTGCCGGCTCGCTGGCGATGAGCGCGAATCCGCCGCGGCCATCGGCGGTCAGCGCGGCGGCCCCTGCGAGACGAAGACTCGCCGGCAGGCGGGTAGCGGCCATGCCGAGAAAGTTTCCATCGCGGTCGAGCCGCTCGGCGACCGTGCTGAACGTCGACCCGTCGGTGGACGTCGAGAAGCTTCGCAGCACCAGAAACCCATTTTCATTCGACGCGGCGGCAAGCACTGTTGCGACGCCTGAAGTCACGGTCTCCGGCTTGATCGCTCTCCCCCGCAGGTCGACGATGGCTGCCGCCGCCGAGGAGCCGTCGGCCGGCAGGAAGAGCAGGCGCGTGTTTGCTCTCTCGTCCGTCCGGGTGGCGTAGTACGCGTTCACGCTGATCGGTGTTCGTTGAACGATCTTGCCGTCCGTGTCGACGAAGGTCAGTTCGTACGTTCGTGGGGAGCCGGTGAGCACGACAAACGCTTCGCCGTTCCAGAAGACGTCGTCGAGGGTCGTGTTCTCGCGGACGACGAATCCCGTGACGTCGAGCGGCTTGCCGCTGCGATCGACACGCGACGCGAAGACGTTCAGTGTTCCGGTTCTCGAGTCGTCCCACACGGCGAGAGCCAGCGTGCCGTTGGACGTGATCCGCGCGTTGGACTG
>DASYSN010000651.1:0-2421 GCA_036003305.1 Thermoanaerobaculia bacterium | reverse complement strand
TCGGCGAAGTGGCGGAGCTGGATCAGCTCGCGGTAGTCGGGGGGAAGCTGGTCGACCGCGCCGTCGATCGCGGCGCTGAGCTGCTTGTTCTTCAGCGCGCGGTAGGGCGAGATGCCGTCGTCCGGGAACTCGCGCTCCTTCCCCTCCTCCTCGTCGTTCGGACGCGCCAGCGGGACCTCGCTCACACCTTTCTTGCGCAGGGCGTCGATGGCGCTGTTCTGCGCGATCCGGAAGAGCCAGGTCGAAAACTGGTACTTCGGATCGTATCGGTCGAGAGCGAGGAACACTTTGACGAAAATCTCCTGGGTCAGATCGTGCGCGTCTTCGTAACGATGCGTGATGCGGTAGACGTAGTTGACGACCCGTTTTTCGTATCGTGCAACGAGGTCTGTGAACCGGTCACGATCGCCCCCGAGGATCCGGGCGACGAGCGTCCGGTCGTCGAGTTGCTCACGTTCTGCCACGTTATTACGGTCCTGTGATGAGAAGGTTTAACCCCGCCGGATGATACCTTTTCGGGCAACGTGATCGAGATCAAGAACCTGACGAAGCGCTACGGCGACTTCACCGCGGTCGATGACCTCCATCTGTCGGTCGGCCGCGGCGAGATTTTCGGGTTTCTCGGGCCGAACGGGGCGGGGAAAACGACCACGATCCGGATCCTGGCGGGTCTCTCGCTGCCGACCACCGGCGACATCACGGTCGACGGCATCGACGTCGTGGCCGACCCGGTCCGCGCGAAGGCCAACGTCGGCTACATCCCCGACCGGCCGTACCTCTACGAGAAGCTGACCGGCCGAGAGCTGCTGCAATTCGTTTCCAACCTCTACCGCCGCGACTGGCGCGAATGCGAGCCGCGCGCGCTCGAGCTCCTCGACTACTTCGGCCTCCGCGACTGGGTCGACGCGCGGATCGAGAACCTCTCGCACGGGATGAAGCAGAAGCTCGTGATCGTCTCGGCGCTGCTCCACGATCCGTCGCTGCTGATCATCGACGAGCCGATGGTCGGCCTCGACGCGCTCGCGCAACGGCAGGTGAAGCTGCTCTTCCGCCGCCTCGCCGGCGAACAGAAGACGGTCTTCCTGACGACGCACACGCTCTCGGTGGCCGAGGCGGTGTGCGACCGGATCGCGATCCTGCACCGCGGAAAGATCGTCGCCACCGGCCGGACGCACGAGCTCCGCAAAGACCGCGCGCTCGAAGATTTCTTCCTGGAGCTGACCTACGACGACGAAGATCGCCCGCCTGCGCAGTGAGCGCCGCGAGGAGGCGCTGCGCCGCGGCATCAACCCTCGCGACGTCGATCTCCTCCTCGGCGATCTTCTCGGCCGCTCGCTGCCGTGGCTGATCTCGCACGGCGACGAGCCTGCGGACGCCGATGCGCTCGACGCGATGCTCGCCCGCCGCTACGCCGGCGAGCCGATTCAGTACATCCGCGGCAGGTCGGAGTTCTACGGCCGCGATTTCTTCGTCGACGATCGCGTCCTGATTCCGCGCCCCGAGACGGAGCTGCTCGTCGAGGCGACGCTCGATCGCGCGCCGCACGGCGCCCGCGTCGTCGACGTCGGTACCGGCAGCGGCTGCATCGCCCTGACGCTCGCGCTCGAACGCTCCGACCTCCGCGTCCTCGGCGTCGACAAGTCGATCGCAGCGCTGGCGGTCGCGAAGTTGAACCGCGATCGCCTGAAGGCATCCGCCCACCTCGCCGCAAGCGACCTGCTCGACAGCATTCGAAAAGCCGACGTCATCGTCAGCAACCCGCCCTACATCGCCGAGGCGGATGTGGAGACCCTCGCCCCCGAGGTGCGCCAGTACGAGCCCCACATCGCGCTGACCCCCGGCCCGAGCGGAACGGAAGCGATCGAAGGGATTCTGCTTCTGTGTGGCGCCGGCGCCCTCGCCGGCGCTCCCCTCATCCTCATGGAAGTCGGATTCGGCCAGGAGCAGAGCGTGCGCGACGTCGCAACCGCGCACGGCTTCAAGGTCGACGACTTCCTGAACGACCTCGCCGGCATTCCGCGCGTCGTCGTATTATCGAGAGATGGCGAGTAACGACCGGTGCCTGTTCTGCCGCATCACCGCCGGCGAGATTCCCGCGCGCAAGGTCTACGAAGACGACGAGGTGTACGCCTTCCACGACATCAACCCGCAGGCACCGACGCACATCCTCGTCATCCCGCGCAAACACATCCCGAGCCTCGATGACATCGACGCGGGCGACTCCGCGATCGTTGGCACGGTGGTCGCGCGCGCCGCACAACTCGCGCGCGACCTGCAACTGACCTCCGACGGCTACCGCCTCGTCGCCAACACCGGCGCCGCCGCCGGCCAAACGGTCTTCCACATCCACTTCCACCTCCTCGGCGGCCGCAACTTCGGCTGGCCTCCGGGATAGGCGCAAGTAGGTACAACCCCCTCACC
>DASYSN010000650.1:0-21313 GCA_036003305.1 Thermoanaerobaculia bacterium | reverse complement strand
TGGCAATTGTCATAGATATTTTGCCAAACTGGCAAGGGCCGTGCAGGGCACCATTGCATGTACGGCCAAATCCTCAGGCAGCTTCGGGAATCGACGGGACGCAGCCAGGCGGAAGTGGCGCGAACGGTCGGCATCTCCGCGGCACACCTGGCGAGGCTCGAGTCGGACAAGCGCGGCCTTTACCTCGAGGATTTCGTCACGATTGCCGAGACCCTCGGCGAGAAACCGGGGAATCTGCTGCCGAACGACGTCGGCGCGATCGCGCACCTCAAGCCGCTCATCGACCGCCTGGCGCGCATCGATCCCGAGCTCCTGCCTCGCGTGACCGCCATCATCAACGGCATCGTCCTGCTGACAGAGCATGTAAACCCGGCCGCCCGCACCACGAACAGCAGCACCGGAAAGTCTTCATCCAAACGCCGGCCAGCGAAGCAAGAACGCCGGCCGTAATCGTCCAACAAACAAACACGAAATACGACAAGAGCGGCCATCCCGGCGCAGCTCGGTCCGAGATCTGAGGATCGCCACCAACGCGATCCAGTCCGGCGATCAGCGAAGTTCCGCTGCGGGGTCTCCGGAGTCTCGAGCCACTGACCACTCTCAGAAGGGTTGCAATGAAAAAGAGTCTGCTCGCAATATCTGTCGCCGCACTCGCCGTCACCGGCTGCACATCCGCAATGAACACGGCCCTGCCTCCCGGCAGGATGAGCGAAGCGGGGATCATTCGTCCCTGTCATCGCGACCACCGCGACGCCCAGGCATGCGGCAACGCGATTTTCAACAAGAGCGTCATCGATCAGATCCACACGGGGCAGACGCTGACCGACGTGCGCGCCATCATGCGCCACGATTCGGAGCGCCGCCTGGTCGACGGCTCGAACGAGCGGTGGGGCTACATCACCAGCTACGACGACAAGGTGATGACCTGGGTCGTGTTCACGGACCGAAAGGTGAGCTCGATTGAACAGCAGCCGTGGGTCCGCGACTAACGGCGCCTGACCTGAGACGTCGTCTTCTCCTCACCGCGACATCAAAAGAAAGAAGGATTCCATGGGACTTCTCTGGTTCGTGATCATCGGTGCAATCGCCGGCTGGCTGGCCGGTCAGTTCATGAAAGGCAACGGCTTCGGCCTGCTTGGGGACATCATCGTCGGCGTCATCGGCGCATTCATCGGCCGCTACCTCTTCCATGCTGTCGGCATGCAGCTCGGCGGGGGGCTGGTCGCCAGCCTCATCGTGGCCTTCATCGGGGCGTTGGTTCTGCTGTTCGTGGTGCGGCTCTTCACCGGCCGCAGCTCGGGGCGGAGGTTGTGGTCGTGAGCGCCGTCAAGCTTCTGGCCGTCTTCCTGATCATCGCCGGCGTGGCCGGACTGGCGATGGGGAGTATCTCGTACACGAAGACGACCCACGCGGCGAAAGTCGGGCCGTTCAACTTCGCCGTCGACGAGAGGAAGACGATCAACATCCCGCTATGGGCCGGCATCGTCGCGATCGTGGGCGGCGCAGCGATGCTCTTCGTACCGAGAGGCGCGCTGAAGGGAGATTCGATTTGATTCGAAAGCACTTCCCTCTTCTGACGTTCCTCGCAGTATTCGTCGCGGTCTGTTGCGTCCCGTTGTCCGCGCAGGTGGCACCCCCCATGGGCGTGTTGACGGGATTCGGCGTGCTCGGTAACTCGGGGGTGGTCGGCTCCACGGGCCTAGGCACCACCGTCAGCGGAGACGTCGGGTCGTCTCCAACTCCTTCGATTACGAACTTTCCACCTTCAAGCGTGACGCCTCCGTCCACCCTGCACCTTGCAAATGATGCCACCGTGCAGCAGGCGCATACGGATGCGAACACCGCCTACAACTTTCTGGCCGCTCAGGGGCCGGGTACGGTGCTGCCGGCTCAATTGAACGGAGCCGTGCTCACTTCGGGCGTTTACTCGTTTGCAGGAGGAGCGGCCGATTTAGCAGCGGGAGGCACGCTTACTCTGAACGGGCCAGGCGTCTTCATTTTCGAGGTCGATAGCGCGCTCACCGCCAATGTCCTTTCGAATGTCGTCGGTACGGCAGACCCGTGTCTGGTCTTCTGGCGGATCGGCACCTCCGCCACCCTGAACGGAGTCACCTTTCGCGGAATCGTCATCGCCGATGCAAGCATCACCCTGGGATCCGGTTCGAACGTGACCGGCAAGCTCATCGCCGGCAGGGGACCGACCGGCGCGGTGACGATGGCCGGCGGCGGCGGCAACACGGTGGGCGGCTGCTCGGCAGCCGGGATCGTCCCGACCACGAGCATTCCGACACTCGGATTTGCAGGCCTCGTGCTCCTGGCGCTCGTCATCGCCGTTTCGGGACTATTCGTCATGAACCGGTTCTCTTGAGATTCGGTCGCTACTTCGCATGCTCACCGACGGCATAAACATGCGTCAGCTCCAACCCGAAAAAGAAGATCTGCGCTGACCAGTACGTCCACAACAGCACCACGACCACGGAGCCAGCGGCGCCGAACGCCGAGCCGACGGCTGCTTTGCCGAGGTAGACAGCCAACGCTGTCTTGCCTACGACGAAAAGAGCGGCGGTGGCCGCGGCTCCGCGGTACACATCACTCCACGCGACACGAACGTTCGGAACGAGCCGGAAGATGAGCGCAAAAACAACCGTCAGCACGACCGCGGAGGCGACGAGCTCCACGATGTGCCACACGATCTCGCCACCGATCAGGCGGGTGGCTGCATACCGGCCACTCGCGGCAATACCGGCATCGATGATGACTGAAACGATGACCACCAATCCCGCCGCGGGGACCGCCGTCATCGCGAGGAGCCTCCTCTTCCATGACGGCTCATTGTTGCCATCTTCTTCGCGCGGGCGCTGCCAGATCGTCCGGATGACGTCGTCGATCTGCCGGTACACGCCTGCCAGAGCGAAGTACAGAGTGACAAGGGCGGCAAGGCCGGCCAGCCATCCTGCACCGTGTGCAGCATCTTTGAGCATTGTGGCGATCGCCGCGCCGGTCGCGGATCCAAAACTCGAGCTGATGCGGTTGACGATTCCGAGCTCCGCCTGCTTTTTGCCGACGGCAAGCCCGAGCACCGCAATCGCGATGAGCAACGTCGGCGCGAGGGAGAAGAGAACATAGAATGAAAGCGCGGCGCCGAAGCGTGACGCGTTGTCTCTGCGGTACGCCGCGACCGCAAGCCGGATCGCCGTAGTAAAACGAAGTGCGCCCCGCGTGAAAGGTACGGGTCGCTCATCCGGCGGCTCAGTTCTTGCGTCCGTAGAAGTTACTCTCGTCCGTAAATCCGACTGACCGCGCCCGACGATCGCGTACGGTTGAAAACCCAGGAGCGATCATGACTGAACCTCTACTTCCGCCTTTGCAAAGTACAGCCGCTTTGCCGGTGGCGGCGGGAATCCCTAATTTCTCGCAGGATCTGTTCGATACGGTGCGCGAACCGCTGCTGATCCTCGACGGCGCTTTGCGAGTCCATTCAGCGAATCGCGCATTCTACGACACGTTTCACGTCTCGGTGGCGGACACGGAAAACCGGCTGATTTATGAGCTCGGGAACGGGCAGTGGGACATCGCCGATCTCCGCACGCTGCTCGAAGACATCGTCCCTGCCAGCTCCGTCTTCAACGACTTCGAGCTCGAGCACGATTTTCCGGCCATTGGACGACGCGTGATGCTTCTCAATGCGCGCAAGCTCCGGCAGGGCAGTCACGCGGAGCTGCTCGTGCTGGCGATGGAAGACATCACCGAGCGCCGCCGGGCGGAAGGAGAGGTCGCGAAGGCGAAGGAAGCCGCGGAAACAGCGAATCGCGCGAAGAGCGTGTTCCTGGCGAACATGAGTCACGAGCTACGGACTCCGCTGAACGCGATTCTCGGCTTCTCTGAGATGCTGCAGGAGGAAGTGGCAGAGCTCAACCTCCCGCAGTTCAGCGCCGATCTCGCGAAGATATCGACCGCGGGCAAACATCTGCTCGGGCTGATCAACGACATCCTCGACCTGTCGAAGATCGAGGCCGGCAAGATGGAGCTGCACTTGGAGCGTTTTGAAATCGCGGACCTCATCAGCGAGGTGGCGTCGACGATCGAGATCCAGGTTGCGCACAACGGAAACAAGCTGGAGATCCTCTGCCCGCCGGACATCGGAGCGATGGTCGCGGATCTGAGCAAAGTGCGGCAAGGACTGTTCAATCTCGCGTCAAACGCGGCGAAGTTCACGAACGGCGGATCGATCAGGGTTGAGACGGAACGGCAGGTCATGGACGGTGCGGACTGGATTGTGTTCCGTGTGTCCGACACCGGCATCGGCCTGAGCCCCGATCAGATCGTCCGGTTGTTCCAGCCGTTCACGCAGGCCGATTCGTCGACGACGCGCAAGTTCGGCGGCACCGGCCTCGGACTCTCTCTCACGCGCCGTTTCTGCCAGATCATGAGCGGCGACGTCACCGTCCACAGCGTGGCCGGGGAGGGAAGTGTATTCACCATCAAGCTGCCGGCGATCGTGCCTGATCCGTCGGTGAATCACATCGCGGTCGAGGAACGCCGGCGGCCCTCAGCGGTCATGAATCAGAGCGGCACCGACGATGACGATTCCCTTCCTGCGCCGGGAACTTGCGTGCTCGTGGTCGACGACGATCCCGTGCAGCGCGAATTGATGGAGCGCTACCTCGGGAAAGAGGGCTTCACGGTGCGTACGGCGAGCGGCGGCGTGGAGGGACTGCGGCTGGCCCGGCAACTCATCCCGGCCGCGATCACGCTCGACGTGATGATGCCGGACATGGACGGCTGGACCGTGCTGCAGGCGCTCAAAGCGGACGGGCTGTTGCGGGATGTTCCGGTAATCATGCTGACGATGGTCGATGATCCGGAGCGGGGCTTTGCACTGGGCGCTTCCGACTACGCCACGAAACCGGTCAATCGCGTCCGGCTGTCGCAGATCGTGAAGAAGCACATGTGCGCCGATCCGCCGTGTCCGGTTCTGCTCGTCGATGACGATGCCGCGTTCCGCCAAGTCACACGCGCGATGCTGGAGAAAGAAGGATGGTCGGTTTCCGAAGCTGAAAACGGTGCAGCAGCGCTCAAGAGCATGGAGGCCCAACGTCCGAACGTGATCTTTCTCGACCTGATCATGCCCGTCATGAACGGATTCGAGTTTGCCGCTGCCGTCCGGCAGCATCCCGAGTGGCGGTCGATCCCGATCATCGTGATTACTTCGCAGGATCTCACCAGCGACGACCGCCGCCGTCTGAACGGCTACGTTCAAACGATCCTTCAGAAGCAGGGTGCCTCTCGAGACTCGCTCCTGCAGCAGGTGCGCGACGCGCTTACCGATAACCACACACCGCGGCTTTCGCCGCAGAAGTCTCTCCGCACATGACGACGATCCTGATCGTGGAAGACAACGAGATGAACCGCGACATGCTGTCGCGCCGGCTCGAAAAGAAGGGTTTCGACATCCTTCTGGCGTTCGACGGACAGGCCGGCATCGACGTTGCCGCCGCCCGCAGGCCGGACCTCATCCTGATGGACTTGAGCCTGCCCGTCATCGACGGCTGGCAGGCGACACACCGGCTCAAAGCCGACACGGCACTGCGGCAAATCCCGGTGATCGCGCTCAGTGCCCATGCGATGGCGACCGACCGCGAAAAGGCGCTGGGAGCAGGTTGCGACGACTTCGATACCAAACCGATCGACCTGCCGCGGCTCCTGGCCAAGATCGATGCGTTGCTGGCGCGCACGCCGGAGCGGGCAACGTGAGCGCGCTGATTCAAGCTGCAAAGACGAGCGTCGCCCCCGACCTGCTGCATGACTTGCGCACGCCGCTGAATCAGATCATCGGCTACTCCGACATGCTTTGCGAGGAAGCGGGTCCCGAGCGCGAGGCGCTGGCCGCCGATCTCGGAAAAATCCGCGCAGCGGGATATCGCATCCTCACTCTGATCGAGGAGAACTTCACCTCCGCGGTCGAGCGCGGCGCGTCCGCATTGGGGCGACGACGTCCGGAACGCGACGCGATCGATTCAACTGTCCCTCCGGCGACGCCGGTCGTCGCCCCGGGCGTGCTCCTCGTGGTCGATGACCAGGCCTCGAACCGGGAGGTTCTCTCACGCCGCCTCGAGCGACACGGACACACCGTCGTCACGGCGAACAATGGCAGTGACGCGCTAGCGCTCATGGGCGACACGCCGTTCGACCTCGTGCTCCTCGACATCATGATGCCCGACATGGACGGCTACGAAGTGCTCCGGCGAATCAAGTCCGACGAGCGCTTTCAGCCCATCCCTGTCGTCATGATCTCGGCGGTCGATGAGTTGCAGTCCGTGGTGCGTTGCATCGCGGCCGGTGCCGAGGATCATCTGGCCAAGCCGTTCAATCCGACGCTCCTGCAGGCTCGCATCGGTGCCTGCCTGGAGAAAAAGCGGAGCCGCGACCGCGAGACGCTCCTGTTCGACCAGCTGCAGAAGAACTACAAGCGGCTCGAGGAAGCCGAGAAGCTCCGCGACGATCTTCGCAACATGATCGTTCACGACCTGCGGACGCCACTGACGGCGGTGATCGCCGGCGTCGACATGCTCGGCCGGGGAAACGGGCTCGACGAAATGCAGCGCGAGATGATCGCGATCGCGGCGGGCGGTGGCAGGACCCTCCTCGGAATGATCAACGACTTGCTCGACGTCGAGAAAATGGAGGCCGGCATGATGGGCCTCCACTACGAAGATCTTTCGGCCGCCGCGCTGGTCTCGAACGCCGTCGCCGAGATTCGCAGCCTCGCCGAAGCGAATGAAACTTCGCTCGTCACCGTGCTCGAAGAGGGCCTCCCCCCTTTCGCCGGCGACGCGAACAAACTCGGTCGTACTCTGGTCAATCTGATCGCAAATGCAATTCGGTTCACGCCAGGAGGAACGGTGACGATCACCGCGGGCGTGGACCGAGCCGTCGACGGTGTACGGAACGTACGATTCGAAGTTGCCGATACCGGACGCGGCATACCGGCCGACGCGTTCGAGCGCATCTTCGAGAAGTTCGGGCAGCTCGACCCCCACAGCAAGATCAGCACGGGACTCGGACTCGCCTTCTGCAAGCTCGCAGTCGAAGCACACGGCGGTCGCATCGCGGTGGAGAGCACGCCCGGAGCCGGCAGTACGTTCTCGTTCCGGTTTCCGCTGGTCGCGCCGCGAAGTCTCTGAAAAGAAATTGGCGGGGGGGCGGGTTGCGACGAAACTCGCGCTCGTTGTCCGGGACGGGGAGTCACTCTGAGTCGACCGCTCGAAGTCATCTCGCATGCCGGCGAAGGATTCCACGAATCTCTCGGGCCACTCGGGCGCGTAACCAACCATCTAGTGCTTGACCGCTCGGCGTCGACATGGGTCTGAAAGCCGCGTGACGCTGATCGTGAAAGTCCCGGTAGTGGGCGAGGTCGTGTTGGACATTGCGTAGACGGTCACGTTTCCATTGGCCGGTGCTACGTATCCCATCGTCACACTCGCCCCCTTGGAACTGTGCCATGCTCCACTTTCCTCGCTCGTCGCGGGCCCGTCGAGCTCGAGGTAGACCGGGAAGTTTGCCGAATATGACACTTCAAAGGAGTCTCCGGCGATGACTGGCAGGCGGTACGCCTTCGCGTAAGACGACGAATCTCCGCACGTCGTGTCGGTTGATGTCAGCTGGCCGGAGATTGAGCTTCCGATTGGAATCACACCGGCATAACTGCATGTCCCTGAGGAGGAACCTCCGCAGGTTGCCGTCAATTGGTACGGCGGGGTTTGGAACGTGTCCGTGTAGCCGAAGCCGATGAAGTATGGGTCGGAAGTCGGGAAGGTGTACGTAACCGACACCGTGCCGACCGCGAAACTCGAGGCCACGATAGACCCGTCGCTAGTACGTTGAACTGTGAGCAGCATCTGGCTCGATGAGGATGATGTGGCCCGAAACGTAGCTGTTTGCCCTTGGGTCGCGTTGAACGTCCAGAAGTCGACATAGTTGTTCGAGGAGAGAGGGCATCCTGGCGAGCCGCTGACCGTAGTTCCACACGCCAGTGTCGGCGCTGAGGAGCACGAATTCAAGGGCGCCGCCCTGAATGATTCGAGCCGTTCCAGCGGCGCGATGAGCGTCGCAGATTCGGGCCGACGGTGACCAGCTCGCGCATCCTGAGCCATCAACGTCGGCACTACGATAACTAGCGCCGCCAACGCGGCCGCCATCCCCCAAAGAATCTTTGCGGATCCGTCCGCAGCGAACGCTTCAAGGGTGCGCTTCAGCATGGCGATCTCCTCTTTCAAGAGGAGTGTCGGTTGCGAAGGTTTTCCCCCCGCCTAAAGAAACGCGAGAAGGGGTGCAGTTAGGGGCTAACTTACGAAGAACCGCAAGGGCAAACCGCGCGCAAGTGATTGCATTTATTGGCTGTGGCGGCTGGACTCGAACCAGCGACCACCGGATTAACAATCCGGCGCTCTACCAACTGAGCTACACCACAGTGTTTGGCGGGGCGCGGATTGTAGCTCAGAGGGCGGCGCGAATGGCGCGGAGGCGTTCAGCACTTCCGGCCATGTCGGCGTGGATACACAACGTGTCGCAGGGGATCGCGATGCGGGTGCCGTCGCGGGCGATGACGAGGCCTTCCGTCGAGAGGAGACGTGCTTGGGCGGCGGCGGCTTCGATGGAGAGGAGAGAGCCGGGGATCGTGCGCGGGGTAAGGGACCCGTCGGGCTCGTAGCTGCGGTCGGCGAAGGCTTCGCGGAGGACGCGGACGCCGCGCTCGCGCGCCACGGCCGCCATCTGCGAGGTGTCGCTGCAGACGATCGGGAGGTTTCCGCTCGCGTCGAGCAGCACCTCGGCGAGCGCGCGGTCGCGATGGGCGTCGTTGTAGAGGGCGCCGTGCGCTTTGACGTGGCGGAGGGGGGTGATCGCGGCGAGGGCGGAGATCTGTTCGATGAGCGTCTCGCGCAGCGCGGCGGGATCCATCTTCATCGACGTGCGGCCGAAGTTCGCGCGGTCGGGATACGACGGATGGGCGCCGATTGCGACGCGGTGCTCGCGCGCGCGGCGCGCCGCCTCGCGCATCGACTGGGCATCGCCGGCGTGGCCGCCGCAGGCGACGTTCGCGGCGTCGATGAGCGGCCAGATCTCCGGCTCGGCGGCGGCGCCTTCTCCCATATCGGCACTGATCTCGATGGTCACAGCTCCGCTCCTTTCGTCTCGGGAAGCAGCCAGATGAGCGCGCCGCCGAGGGCGAAGAAGAGCGCGTCGACGGCGAGCCCATAGTTGAGACGCGACTGCGCCAGCGCGCCGATGGTGTACGGCGCCGCGGCGCTGACGACGCGTCCCGCGTTGTAGCAGAAGCCCTGCGCGGTGGCGCGGATGCGCGTCGGGAAGAGCTCCGCGAGCATGGCGCCGAAGAGCGAGAAGTAGCCGTGGCCGAAGTAGCCGACGAGCGGTCCGATCGTCAGCAGCGTCAACGGCGACCGCGCGCCGAACGCGAAGACCGGCACGACGATCGCCGCCGCGATCATGAAGAAGGTGAACGACGGACGGCGGCCGAAGCGATCGGCGATCCAGCCGAAGGTGGTGTAGCCGAAGAACGCGCCGACCTGCAGGATCACGAGCCAGAGCGCCGACTTCGTCACGGTCAGGCCGGCGCCCCCTTTCTCCACGGGCGAGGCGAGGAACGCCGGGAGCCACGAGGTGAGTCCCCAGTACGCGACGAGCACGGAGGCGGCGACGATGGTGGCGAGAATGGTTCGCCGGACGATGCTCGCCTCGAAGATGTCGGTGAAACGCGAATCGCGCGCGCCGCGCTCCCGCCAGATCGCGGGCTCCTCCACGCCGCGGCGGATGAAGAACGCGGCGATCGCTGGAAGGGCACCGACGAGGAAGAGGACGCGCCATCCGAAGCGGTCGAGGACGAGGGCAGAGATCGCGGCCGCGAACAGCGCGCCGATCGCCCAGCCGCTTTGCATCAGGCCCATCGCCTTGCCTCGGTGCTCCGCAGGCCAGGTTTCGGCGACGAGCACGGAGCCGCACGACCACTCGCCGCCCATGCCGAGGCCGACGAGCACTCGCCAGGCGATGAGCTGCCAGAGCGCGTGCGAGGTGGCGAGACCGGCGGTCGCGGCGGAGTAGATCAGGATGGAGATGGTCATCGCGCGGACGCGGCCGATGCGGTCGGCGATGCGGCCGAAGCCGATGCCGCCAACCGCGCCCGCGATCAGGGCGACCGAAGTGAGGCCGCCCATCGTGGCGCTGCTGAGACCGAACTCTTTCTGGATCGGCAGGATCGCGAAGGTGAAGAGGAGAAAGTCCATCGCGTCGAGCATCCATCCGAGCTGCGCCGCGAAGAGCGCGCGCCAAGCCTGGCGACCGACGTTCGGGAACATGGGGCGGAGTGTAGCGCGAAGGGCGGTGGGCTTCTGTGTGGCGCCGGCGCCCTCGCCGGCGCGGTTGAGACAGATGCGCGGCGCTGCGCCGGCGGGGGCGCCGGCGCCACACAGAAGCCCACCGTGTTAGGAGGCGCGGAGGCGCGACAGGAGGAAGGTCTCCATGCCGACGTCGATGGGGAGGCCGCCGGACTTGCGCTTGACTTCGAGGTCGGCGACGAAGGCGAGGGAGCGCCAGAGGTCTTCTTCGCGCTGGGCGCCGGCGGCGGACCATTTCTTGTGCAGTGGAAACGGGTGCGGGCGCTGGCGGACGATGCCGGCGTTCTTCATGTAGTCGCCGAGCTTCTCCGCGATGGTGTCCTTGAAGCGGTTGTATTGAATCGACTGCCGCAGGTTGAGGTTCGCGGCGCGGGCGAAGGAGTGGATCGCGATCAGTTGCCGCAGCTCGTCGGCCAGCGGGAAGAGGAACTTGCCGTACTGGATCTCGATCGAGGCGCGCGGGTCCTCGCGGCGGCCCTGTGCCACGAGCTCGCGGAGCTTGGCGATCGCTTCGATGATCTTTCCTTCGCTGAAGAACGAGCCGAACTCGTAGCGCGCGCCGCCTTCGACCGCGGCGATCTCGCGTTCGACCATCGCGGCGTCGACGCGGCCTCCCTCGCCCGCGAGCGTCGCGAGCCGCTCGGCTTCGGAGACGGCGACGCGGATTTCCGGCACATCGCGTGAGAACTTGTCGGCCAGCATGCGTTCGATGCCGAGGCGCTGGCGCAGCGCGGCGACCGCACGCGGCTCGAACTTCACCTTGGCGTCATTCGCGACGTCGGCGATGGCGTGCTCCAGCGCGGCGTTGAAGCCTTCGCGCGTCAGGTCGCACTCGAGCACGACGCCGTTGCGCTTGATCAGATCGGTCGTGGCAGAGTCGCGCGGGACCTCGCCGGTGCGGAGCAGCAGGGTGGTTCCGGGAGCGCCGCCGCGGCCGATCGCTTCCATCAGGATCGCCGCGTCGTCCTCGCCGCGCGACGCCTTCTTGCCGGTGCCGCGACAGAAGGCGAGCATGTCGGTGAGGGTGTTGTCGAGCGGGACGCCGAGGGCGTCGGCGATCGAGCGGTCCTTCTCGTCGAGGTCCGTCCCGGCGAGGCCGAGGACGTGGAGGAGCTTCGCCGCGGACGATGCGCGCTTCTTGTCGGTCTTGGCGCTCTTCCAGTCGGCAATCGCCTTGTCGTAGAGCGACGCGATCTGCTTCGCGGAGACGAACGCGTTGAGCTCCGCGACGACGATCAAACGCGCCGACGCGAAGAGCGAGGAGGTGCGGTAGGAGTCGAGGATCGCCGCGAGCTCGGCGCCCGCCTCGTACGACTCGAGCGCGATCCCGGGGTTCTTCGCGACGATGGCGTCGCGGATGTCGTGAAACGCGCGCTCGGCCAGGTACTCGCTGTCGCCGCCGACGAGGATCACGCGCGGCGTCTTGCCTTCGGCGATCTTGGCGAGGATGGCGTTGAGGGCGTCCATTGTGAGGCCGGCTGAGAGCCGGCCCCTACACTACGACAGCAGGCCCTTTTCGACGAGCTCCTGGCAGTCGATGCAGTACGCCGTCCACGGGATCGCCTGAAGGCGCTTCTCGCCGATGGTGTTCCCGCAGTTCGTGCAGGCGCCGAAGGTGCCTTCCTTGACGCGGCCGAGCGCTTCCTCGACCAGCTTCAGCGAGTTGCGCTCGCCGTCGGAGAGGGAGAAGTTGAGCTCTTTCGAGTAGGCGCTCGCCGCTTTGTCGGCGAGATCCTGGATGCCGTCGTCCGGTTGTGCGTTCCCCGCTGCTTTGTCGCGCTCGTACGAGTCGACCAGCTCCTGCTGCTTGCGGCGTAGGGCGTCTTCGTACGGCTGCCAGGGATTGCTCTTTGCTTTTGCTTTAGCGGCCATTCAGCCACTCCTCTTACTTGTGGTATCGAATGTTGCGGATCAACGTGCACGCCCTGTAAATCTGTTCCAGCAGGACTACGCGTGCGACCTGATGCGGCAACGTCATCGCGGATAGGCTCAGCAACTTGTCGGCCCGATTGCGGACGCTGTCGTCCAGACCGAGGTCGCTCCCGACTACGAAATGAATGCCGTGCGGACTGTCCATCGTCAGCCGCTCGAGCCACCGCGCAAATTTCAAAGAATCAAGCATTTGCCCCCGTTCGTCGAGCACCACGACGGTGCCGCGCG
This sequence comes from Thermoanaerobaculia bacterium, assembly GCA_036003305.1. GTDB lineage: Bacteria > Acidobacteriota > Thermoanaerobaculia > Gp7-AA8 > Gp7-AA8 > DASXHZ01. The sequence goes on along the minus strand of DASYSN010000650.1, from coordinate 8,744 downwards.
CGGGGATCGCGGCTGCCAGCCGCGAAGATTGGCTGCGCATAGTAGCCGCATCACTTTGCGTTTGTCTACCGCGCTCGGCGGGCACCTCGACGACCTCGATCGGGTAGAAGTGACGGATGCGGTTCAAATAGCGATCGATCGCTTCGGCGAAGTCCTTCTCGCTCGACGACGCCGGCCAGATGAGCGAGATTTTCATTCGATCCCGTACTTCTTCCGCTTCTCGAGCAGCGTCTTCCGATTGATGCCGAGGATCTCCGCGGCGCGGGAGTAGTTCTCGCGGGTGCGGCGGAGGACCTCGCGGATGTAGCGCTCTTCGAGCTGGTCGAGGGTCCACGAGTTGCGGCTCGCCGCGTCGACGAGTGCCGCCGGTTCGCGCAGCCGGTCGATCGGGAGCGCGGCCGGGCCGATGACGTCGGACTCCGACAGAAGCGCGGCCCGCTCGACGACGTTCCGCAGCTCGCGGATGTTGCCGGGCCACGAGTAGGACGTCAGCAGCTCCATCGCCTCGGCATCGAAGGTTGCGCCCTTTCTCGCCTTGCGCAGGAAGCCGTTCGCGAGCAGCGGGACGTCCTCGGCGCGCTCGCGCAACGGCGGGATGGTTAGGGTGACGACGTTGATGCGATAGAGCAGGTCGCTCCGGAATCCGGCGAGGTCGCTGCTCGTGGAGGAGATGACACGCGCGTGAAACGCGACGTTCTCCGATCCGCCGAGGCGCGGGAAATGCCGCTCTTCGAGCGCGCGGAGGAGCTTCGCCTGGAGCGGCGGCGTCAGCGCGGCGATCTCGTCGAAATAGGTGGTGCCGTTGCGCGCCGCTTCGAGCTTGCCGATCTTGCGCGCGCTCGCGTCGGTGAAGGTCCCCTTCTCGTATCCGAACAGCTCCGACTCGAACAGCTCGTGCGGAATGGAGGCGCAATCGATCGTGACGAACGGCGCCTCGCGTCTCGGCCCGCACGCGTGCAGCGCCTCGGCGAGGTAGTTCTTGCCGGTGCCGCTCTCGCCGGCGATCAGGACGCTGACGTCGCGGTCGACGAGCTTCGCCGCGGTGTCGACGAGCGCGCGCATGGCGCGGCTGCGCGTGCGGAGAAGGCGCCCCAGCGCAGGCTCACGACGTCTTTTTGAGTGCACGGCGAGGCGCTTCGGCTCTCTCCTGACCTTCACCGGTGAATTCCGCGGTCATGTTCGGCGCGTCGCCCCACAGCCGTTCGAGGCCGTAGAACCGCCGCGTGTCCTCGGTGAAGATGTGGAAGATGAAATCGCCGTAATCGAGGAGGATCCAGCGACCGGGCGTCGTCCCTTCGACGAGGAGCGGCTTCACTTTCATCTTCTCGCGCAGCGACTCCTGCACGGCGTCGGCGATGGCGGCAGCCTGCCGCTCGTTGCTCGCGCTGGCGAGGATGAAGAAGTCCGCGATCGAGGTGAGCTCCGCGACGGCGAGGACGTTGAGGTCGAAGGCTTTCTTGTCGAGGGCCGCAGCCACTGCGAGACGGACGCGGCTTTCAATGGAATCGTCGTTCTTCTCTTTCAAGAGGTCTCCTGATAAAGACGATTGTGCTGAATGTAACGTGAGACGCGCGGATCGACCAGAGCGTCGATCGATTCTCCGGCGCGAACCCGCCGCCGGATTTCGGTGGATGAAATGGGGATGGTGGCGTTATGGGCGTATGCGATGGCGCCGTGCGGTGGGCGGGCCGCGGCGTCGCAGACGCAATCCGGAACGGCATCATTCGCCGGCAGGATTGCCGGCGCCACACGGGTGAGGACGACGAAGTTCGCGAGCTCGAAGATGCGGTCGATCCGCTTCCACTCGCCGAGGCGCGCGAGGTTGTCGTCGCCGATGATCCAGTCGAGCGTCGCATCAGGATACTCACTCCGGAGATGCTCGAGCGTGTCGACGGTGTACGAAACGCCTTCGCGCTCCAGCTCCCACGACGAGATCCAGACGTCGTCGATCGATTCGGTCGCGAGCGCGGCCATCGCGAATCGGTGGTACCCCGACGCGGTGCTGCCCTTCTCCTTGAACGGCTGGCAGTAGGCGACGAAGTAGAGGATGCGGTCCCACTGCATCGACTCGCGCGCGGCGAGGACCGGCTCGAGGTGGCCGCGATGGAAGGGGTCGAAGGTGCCGCCGCAGATGCCGATCTTCATAGATTACGGCATGGGAGCGAGTGCGGGCGCTTCGTAATGCTCCCGCACGAATCGGGCGAGGGCGCGGACGAGAACGCGCACTCCGTCGCCCACCACGGCCGAGATCTCGTGGTAGTCGTAGCCGTGCTTCGCGGCGTAAGCGCGAAGCTTCTCGGAGTTCCCCTCGATCGCGGAATCGAGCTTCGAGCCGCAGACGATGCGCGGCTTCTCGGCGAGCGCGGGGGAGTACGCCTGGAGCTCGCGCGCGATGACCTCCGCGTCCTGATCGGGCGTCTCATTCGCCGAAAGATCGACGAGGTGCACCAGGACGGAACAGCGCTCGACGTGCCGGAGAAACTGGTCGCCGAGGCCGTGCCCTTCGTGAGCGCCTTCGATGAGGCCGGGGATGTCGGCGACGACGAACGTGAAGTCGTCATCGGCCGTGACGACGCCGAGGTTCGGGACGAGCGTCGTGAAGGGGTAGTCGGCGATCTTCGGCTTCGCGGCGCTGATGACGGAGATGAGCGTCGACTTGCCGGCGTTCGGAAGGCCGACGATGCCGACGTCGGCGATCAGCTTCAGCTCGACGACCAGCTCGCGCTCTTCGCCGTCACCCCCATCCTGCGCGAAGCGCGGCGCCTGGCGGGTCGCAGTCGCGAAGTGCTGGTTGCCCCAACCGCCGCGGCCGCCCTTGGCGACGAGGACGCGCTGGCCGTCTTCCGCGAGGTCGGCGATGACTTCGTTCGTGTTCTTGTCGCGGACGACGCTCCCGATCGGGAGCTGGATCTCGACTTCGGTGCCGTGCTGGCCGGAACAGTTCGAGCCCATGCCGTGCTCGCCGCGGCCGCCCTTCCACTCGCGCTGGAACTGGAGGTGGTAGAGCGTGTTCAGCCGTTTGGAGGCGACGATCCAGACCGAGCCGCCGCTTCCGCCGTCGCCGCCGGACGGGCCGCCCTTCGGGACGAATTTCTCGCGGCGGAACGCGACGCATCCGTTCCCGCCGTCTCCGGCTTTCACACGGATGGTCGCGTAATCGATGAACATCTCAGTAGCTCAGTTTGCAACAAAAACGCCGCCCGGGGGCGGCGCTTCGACTGGTCCGCCGGCAGGGTCGCCGGCGCCACATTTACTCGGCGACGGCAGGGGTGACGGTGATGAAACGCCCGCGCTCGCCCTTGTCGTGGAACTGGATCACGCCGTCGATTTCGGCGTAGAGCGTGTGGTCACGTCCCATGCCGACGTTGACGCCGGGGTAGAACTTCGTGCCGCGCTGGCGAACGATGATGGTTCCGCCGGTGACGAACTGTCCCGCGAAGCGCTTCACGCCGAGCATTTTCGGCTGCGAGTCGCGGCCGTTGCGCGAAGATCCCTGTCCTTTTTTGTGAGCCATGGTGTTCTCCGACAGTTAGATGTTGATCGAGTCGATGCGAAGCTGGACCAGGTCCTGGCGATGGCCATGGGTCCGCTTCGTATGGTTCTTGCGCTTCTTCTTCTTGAAAACAATGATCTTCTCGCCGCGGTTCTCACTGAGAACAGTCGCCGCGACAGAGGCGCCGGAGACGAACGGATTGCCGACCTTCGGCTGATCGCCGCCGACCATCAGCACTTCGCTGAAGGTGACTTTGTCCTTGTCAGCGCCGCCAAGAGCGTCACGCTCGACCGAAACGACGTCGCCCTGAGCGACGCGATATTGCTTTCCACCGGAACGGATGATGGCGTACACGACGAACCTCCGAGAAGTTGGGACGCGGTTGTAGCACAGCCGCGGACTGGCGACAACGCCTTCAGGTGCAGGGGTATTCCGGGAAAGCGAAAGGGGCCGGCGGTGAGCCGGCCCCCGAAGATACCCATTTCGTGAGACTTAGAAGCGGATCCGGCCGCCGAGTTGGATGAGGCGCTGCTCGCCCTGCCCCGGGTCGCCCGCATAGGCGGACGTGTTGCCGAACGAGTCGAACACCGTGCCGTTCTTGGAATTGAAGAGGTTGAACACCTCGGCCATGACCTCGAAGCCGTAGTTGCCACTGAGCTTGAATTCCTTGGCGATGCGGACGTCGACCTGCGAGAACGAGGGGCCGCGCTGGTCGTTCACGTGGTTATGTCCCGGCGCCAGGTCCATCGTGTACCCATCCTTGTTGACGTCGACCTTCGTCTTGAGGCACGTGGCGTAGTCATCCGAGGACAAGGTCGCCTGATTGCACGTGCCGGGCGTATTGATGCCGTACGCGTAGACCGTGTACGGCGTGCCCGAATGCCACCGGAGAATGCCGGAGACGTTGATGCCGTACGGAGCGCGGTAGACGGTGCTGAGCGTGACCTTGTGCCGCGAGTCGGTGTCGAGCGGACCGTTGCAGGCGCTGCAGTCCGGATTGAAGGGGTTGATGCTCGTGTCGCGCGTGACGTCGGTCTGGTGGCCCGCATCAACGACGCGGAACTCGTCGGCCCCCGCGAGGATGTTGCCCTTGCTGCGAGAGAGCGTGTAGAAGCCCTGCGCCTCGAAGTTGCTGCCCGCGCGGGCGTGGAATCCGACGTTGAGGCCGTCGTATTCGGCGTGACCGTCATTCGCCCAGACGCGGAACGTGGTCGGAACGCCGGTCGTGTTCGGATCGAATTCGCGGACGCCATTCACCTTCGGATTCGCGCGGAAGCGATACGGAATGTCGTGGTAACGCGAGCTGACCGCCTCGAAGTTGAGCCCGAGCGTCTGGCTGACCTCCGTGGAGTAGCCGAGTGAAACCTGATCGGAATAGGGCGCCTTCGCCACGGTCGGCATCGCGAGCTCACGGGTAGCGCGGCTCAAGGCACCGCCGCTCCCGAGCTGGTTGGGCGGCAGCGGGTCGATACCCGGCCGGAAGAGGGAGCCGTTCGCGTTCTTGATGCCCTGACACGGCCCCGGCGTACAAGTCGGATCTTCGTAGTCGTAGATCGGTCCGAAGAGCGACTGGACCGCGCTGGCCGGGAAGAGGATGTTCGCGTTGGTGTAAGGGAAGTCGTAGTAACGGCCCGCGCCGCCGCGGATGATGTTCTTCGAGTCGCCGTGCAGGTCGTACGTGAAGCCGAGGCGCGGCGCGAAGTTGTTCTTCGGGTTCTGCAGCGTCGTGCCGCCGCCGTTCTTGAACGACGAGAGCCACACGTCTTGCGGGTATTTGCCGGAGTCGGCCGCGGCCTGAAGGACCGCGAGATTCGGGTTCAACGTCTGATTGAGATCGAAGCCCGTCCAGCTATCCCAACGGAGACCGGCGTTCACCGTCAGGTTCTTGTTCACGCCGATGTCGTCCTGGAAGTAGCCGCTGTACCACTTGATCGGAGTCGAGTCGCCTGAGAACCCGCCGTTGTAGAGGATGCTGATGACCGGGGAGCCCGGCAGGGGGTCTCTCAGTGAGAACTGTCCAGTGGTACCGACGGTGAAGTCGCCACCGAGCGTCGGCTCATTGACGAACTGCGCACCCGCCTTGAAGTCGTGGTGCATCGAGCCCATCTGCGTCGACCAGGAGTAGTCATCCTTGTACTGGTACTTCTTCTGGTTGGTCGTCTGCGGCGTATTGACGTTCTGCCCCAGGTGCGCGCCGTTCGGGTAGTAGATGTACGGATCCTGGGAGTCGGCCGTGATCGCGTTCGCGAACTTGGTGTACTGGAAGATGAACTCGTTCGTGCGGTTCGAGCCGATCTGCCAGGTGTCGTTGGCGAGGAGCGACTTGTAGTCGTTGGCGACGGTGCCGAGCGAGGTCGGAGCGGAGAGGGCGCTCTGGCCGTATTTGTCGGCGTTCTTCTGATAGCCGTAGCGAACCTGCAGGAACTGCTTCGGGCTCGCGTTGAGCGACACCTTCGCGGTTCCCAGCTCGTCCCGGAACGGCAGCGAGAAGCTCTGTTTCTCGTATACACCCAGAACGGGCGTACAGGTTGGATCACCGCCGCAACTATCGACGGTGTATGCCGTCGTGCGCTTCGTTTTCTCCCACGTGCCGAAGAAGAAAGCCTTGTCCTTGACGATCGGGCCGCCGAGCGAGGCGCCGTACTGATCGCGGCGATACGGCTGCTTACCGATGCCGGCGAGCTTCTCCGAATTCGACTCGCTGTTGAGGCCCTTGTTCCGGTAGAACTCGTAGACGCTGCCGGAGAGATCGTTGCCGCCGGTCTTGGTGACGACGCTGAGCACACCGCCGGAGGAGCGGCCGTACTCGGCCTTGTACTGCATCGTCTGGATCTTGAACTCCTGCACCGCTTCGATGTTGAAGTTCTGCAGCGCGCCGCCGATCGTGTCGTCGGTGTTGTCGCCGCCGTCGATCAGGAAGTTCACGTTGCGTCCCGATCCGCCGTTGAGGGCGATCGTGAGCTGACCCGGCTTGGTGGGGTCGGAGTTGACCGAGAGGGTCGTCCCCGGCGCGAGGGTGCCGAGGTTCGCGAACTGGCGGCCGTTCAGCGGCAGGTTCTCGAGCTCCTTCTGGCTGACGACTGTGCCGACACTCGGCGACGTCGCGACGAGCGGCGCCTCGGCCGTGACCGTGATCTGCTCCTTCACCGCGCCCTGCTTGAGCGTGATGTTGATCGCATTGTCGGTCGCGACCAACACCGAGACGTTCTTCGTCGTCGTGGTGTTGAATCCCGAAAGCTCGCCGACCACGGTGTACATGCCGACCGGCAACGAGGAGAAGCGATAACTACCGTCGGTGCCGGTGACGACGTTGCGCGAGATTCCGGTCGCGGTGTTCGTCGCAGTGACGGTCACGCCCGGAAGGGCGCCACCGGTTTCGTCGGTGACGCGCCCTACGAGCGCGCCGCCGGTGCTCTGCGCAAACATGCTCGTCGCGACGAGCAGGAGCGCAGCAGCGAGGATGAGGGAAATGGACCATCGTTTGGACACGGGGAGCCCTCCTCAAATTGTCTAATTGGACTGGTGAACTTTCCGTGAACTATAGACCAAGTTAGGTACTGCGGTATCCCCCTCGATTCAATGTAACAACGACCGCGCCGCGTTGCGCTGCTGCTCGTACGGGGCGCCCGGCGGGAGGGTCGCCAGTAGCCGTCTCAACTGTTCGGCAGCGCCCGCTTCGTCGCCCGCCATTTTCAGGGCGATCCCGCGATTGAGCTCCGCCTCGTAGTAGTTCGGGGCGATGCGCAACGCGGCGTCGAATTTCGGGATCGCTTCGCGGGGATGGTCCTGCTGCACGTCGATGACGCCGGCGCCGTTCAGCGGATCGGCGTAGTTCGGCGCGAGGTTGGACGACTGCGAATACGCGGTGCGCGCCTCGTCGAGACGATTCGTCGCGCGAAGGACGTTCCCGAGGTTGTTCCAGGCGCGCGCGTTGCGCGGGTCGAGCGCGATCGTGCGACGGAACTCCTCCTCCGCCCCCGCCGCGTTTCCGTCGCTCATCAGCGCCACTCCGAGGGCGTTGTGCACTTCCGGGCGTTTGTCGTCGCGGCGGATCGCCTCGCGAATTGCGATGCCGGCTTCGTCACGATGTCCCGCGTCCTGGAGCGAGACGGCCAAGTTGTACCAGGCGTCGGCGTTGTTCGGCGCGATGGCGACGCTCTCGCGATAGAGACGCACCGCCGCTTCGTTGTCGCCCACCTGTCGCAGCGCGCGGCCGAGGCTCTCGCGAAAGATTGGGTTGCGCGGGTCGGCGCTCACAAGCTTCGTGAACGCCGCGACGGCGTCTTTCGGCCGGCCGCCGTTGAGCGCCCACGTCGCTTCTTCGAACTGGCGGAAGAGCGGCGTCATCGCGACGGGATCGGGATGCTCTCCCTCCGTCGCGGCGCCGGATGGGGCGACGTATCCGAGGCTCGCGAGTTTTCGGCGCGTCTCCTCGTCGACCGTCGTCTGCGTCGACGGCGCCGCCTCGCTCTTGCGAATCTCGAGCATCGCCGTTTCGAGCGCGCGGAACGTGCGGCGGTCGCGGGCGAGAATGTTCGACTTCTCGTTGGGATCGCGTTGCAGGTCGTACAGCTCGCGATTCGAGATCAGCTTCGACGCGCCGCGACGGATCGCGGACAACGCACTCCAGCCGAAGGTCGTCGGGTATTGCGATTCGGCGTAGAGGTCCTTCGTCTCCGGCTCCCCTTTCAAAGGCAACGCGACGCCGTCGGCTCGACTCAGTTTGAGGCCGGCGAGCTGCGCGAGCGTCGGCGCGATGTCGATCGAGCTGACCGGCGTCCTTACTTCGTGCGGATCGGCGTCCGGCGCGGCGAGGAGCATCGGGACGTGCAGCGTCGCCTCGTAAACGAGCAAGCCATGCGTCAGTTCCCCGTGCTCGCCGAGCGACTCCCCGTGATCGCCAACGACGAGCACGATCGTGTTCTTGCGGTCGATCGCACCGAGGAGCCGCCCGACCTGCGCGTCGACGAAGGCGATCTCGCCGTCATACGTCTGCGGATACGGCGCGGGCGGCGCGTACGGCGCGTGGGCGTCATACAGGTGAACCCACGCGAACCACTGCCGCGTACTGCTTTCATGCAGCCACGCCAGCGCTCGATCGACCGTAACATCCCCGCGGCGCTCCGCCTCGAGTGTGTTCGCCTCGGCGGTCGCATCGCGTGGGATCTCGTCATCGTACTTCTCGAACCCTCGCTGCAGACCGAAACGATGATCGAGCACGAACGAGCTGACGAACGCGCCGGTGCGATAT
>DASYSN010000649.1:0-17001 GCA_036003305.1 Thermoanaerobaculia bacterium | reverse complement strand
CCCCACATCGGATCGAACGGCGCGAAAACGACGAGGCACGAGAGCGCGGCAGCCGCGGCGGCGATGAAGAAGCGTCCCGCGAGAATCCCGCAGAGCACGTAGAGGAAGGGATACATGGGCAGCAGGTGCCGGACGCCGATGTCGAGGTGCGATGACAGCGCGAAGCCGAGATACAGCGCGGCGGGAACGAGAAGGAACGGCTCGCGACGGCGCGAGCGGAACGCGATGAAGAGCGCGCACAGGATCGCGGCGATCGTGGCGATCGGCGTCTTGTAGAGAAATGCCTGGAGGAAGTAGCTGCGGAAACCGGTGAGCGACTGCTCGCCGCGCAGATACGACGTCCGCAGCGCGCCGAACGACTGCATCTGCGCGATTCCGTAGACGTACGCCTCCGGCAACAGGTGATGGTCGTACTCGAGCTCCAGCACGCGGCCGAACCAGCCGGTCGGCGTCGTTTCCGCCGCCTTCCGGAGGCTCTCGTCCGTCAGCGGCTCGCCGCTTCCGATGAAATGCAGCTTCGCGTACCACTCGTCGACCGCCTGCTTCATCGGCAGCGGCGACTCGGAAGCGGCGAAGCGGAAGCCGTACGCCGCCCAGATCACCACCCAGGCGGCGGCGAGACCGATCGCATACAGCGCGAATCCCCGCAGACCCCTCTTCCGGAACGCGAACAGCGCCAGGATCGGGATGAGGAGGAACAGGAACAGCGCCGAAAACTTCACGATCTGCGCAACGGCGAATGCCAGTGCGAAGAGGGAGGCGTTCAGGATGCTCGGCTTACGGCACCAGCGCCAGAAGAGATAGACGGCGGCCGTCATCAGAAAGCAGACCCCAACGTCCGTGGTCACGAGGCCGCTGTGTGCGATGAAATTCGGATCGAAGCAGTACAGCGCCATCGACAATGCCGCGCCCCACGGACCCCAGAGCTCCAGCGCCCACAGGAAGATGATGAGAGCCGTTCCGACGCCGCAGAAAAGTAGCAGGACGATGCGCGCGCGGCGGAACATCGTGGCCGAGTCGTTGACGAAGACGCCGTCCTTCTGCTCGTACAGGAACTGATGCGGGAACGACCACTCACCGCGAAGGTGTGCAATCGAGTCGCGCCACCCTTCGGTCTGCAACGCGTCGCGCGAAATGCGCATCGACATGAGCGGAGCGGCGGCGAGCACCTTCAATAGCGGCGGATGCTCCGGATTGAGGCGGAAGTCGTGTGTCGCGAGATACGACCAGCCGGCGGAGAGGTGCACCGTCTCGTCCGACGTCGGCGACGTCGTCAGCACGTCGCCGAGCGTGAGCGCGACGAATGCGGCGAGAGCGAGGAACGCGACGAGATATGCGAGGCGCGACGACGTCATTTCTTGAAGAAACTCGCGGCGGTGAGGCCGATTAGTGTGAGTAGTGTGACCGCGCCGCTGACTCCGATCACCGGATTGCGGTAGCGCAGTTCGACGGTATGAGCTCCCGGCGGGACGACGACGCCCTGGAACGCCACGTTCGTCGGAACGATCGGCACTCGCTGCGAGTCGATCATCGCGCTCCAGTATTTGTGACCGGTGACACTCAGGACGAGAAACGCGCGGCCGTCCGCGCGCACGTCGAGGGTGACCGTATTCCGCGTCTCCTTCGCGCGCAGCACTTCGCCGGGCGCCGGCTGGAACGTCTCGGCGTTCACGTACGCGACGACGCCGGCCGGCGGATGGCTCTCGATCGCGGGGGCGAGGCCGTCGTTCGAGTCGATCCGTTCCATGTGTGACGCGAACGCGTAACGCGGGTTTGTCTCGATCGGCGTAGCGATCACCGGCGTCACGTTCGCCGGGTCGGCGTTCAGCGCCTTGTTCGTCTGCTCGTCGAGCGTGCGGAACGAGAGCTGGACGCCGGCGTTCGCCATCCGCAGGTACGGATCGCTGGCGCTCGGGATTCGCTTTCCGTGCGCCGCGTTGAACGCCTGCCGGAAGTCGTCGGTGTTCTTCAACGAGGTGTAGTCGACGTCCTGTTCGAGGACGATCGGATGGTCGCCCCATGCCGCCGGCATGTTCAGGAACTCGCCGTTGCGGTCGACCCACCAGAAGCGATCGCTCTCGACCTTGTAGAAATACTCGTTCGACAGCTCGCTTCCCATCCACGCCGACCACTGCGCGTCGTGGAAGATGCGCGCGCCCCCGAACGGCTTGAGGTCGTCCTCCAGTGCGGGCGGATCGAAGAACGCGCGCGGCATCCGCGGCGTCGCGGCGCGCGTTCCGAGCCATAGCTCGCCGAGGGCGACGGCGACGAGGAGCGTGACGCTCCAGGTGGCGCGGCGTCCGCGAAGAAGAAGCAGCGCGATCAGCACGGCGGCCGCGCGCGCCACGATCGCCCAGAAGTACGCCCTGTCGTTCGCGGTGAGCGCCGCCACGATCGCGATCGCCGTCCAGATCGCGGCGACGAGCCAGGCGCTGCGGGTGGTCGACGCGTCGCCGTCGATCAGCTTCTCGACCACGATCGCCGACCAGATCGCGAGCGCCAGCGTTCCGGCGAGGATGAACTTCTCCGGATAGCGGATCGCGTTTACGAGGCCCGCGTCGTAGAGGAGCTGCAGCAGTGGCGTATGGTCGCCCATCGCGACGATCACCGACGCGCCGAATATCGTGAGAAACCACCACCGTCCTCGTATCGCCGCGAAGATCCCCGCGATCGCCAGCACGACGAAAAAGGCGCCGCAGTAGACGTTGCTGAGGAAGGGCACGATGCGGTCGCGATACAGCGTGCGCATCGCGGGCTGGCTGTCGTTACCGTTGACATGCCAGAAGAGCTGCGGCATCGGCAGCTCTTCGAGCCGCTCGAAAGGAAAGCTCCAGTTCGAAGCGAATCGGAATGGGAGGCCGCGCGAGCGGACCGTGTCGCGCGCGAAGTCGATCGCTGGGACGATTTGAACGGCGGCGATGAGTGCTGCCAGCACGCCGCACGCGATCACCGGCAAGGCGATCGAGCGCCACCCGCGCGTCTTGATCATCCGGTAGAGGGCGAAAGCGCCGATCAGGGCCCATGTCTGCATCACCATCGTCGGCTCGCCGATGATGAGCTGCACGCCGGCGACGGCCGCCGCCGCGAAGAGGCGGCGAATCGAGAACGCGTCCAAAAGCCGCTTGACGAGCAGCAGCACCAGCGGCATCCACGAGACGGCGAAGAGGATCGGCAGCTTCGCCGAGAGCGACAGGTACGGTCCGCTGAACACGAAGGCGGCGGCGCCGATCGCCGACGGCAGCGGCTTCACGCCAAAAGTGCGGATCAGAAAGAACACGCCGATTGCCGCGATGACGAAGTGCAGAATGATGTGGAGCTGGAAGGCGTACGCATAGGGGAGGACGTAGACGAGCCACTGCGGCGGATAGAAAAGCTCGTACGCCGGGTTGGCCGCGAGCGGCTGGCCGGCGGAGTAGAGCGGGTTCCAGTAGGGAAACTCGCCGCTGCGCACCGCCTCCCTCACGATGTGTTTCATGGGGAAGTGGTAGCCGATGAGGTCCTCGAGGAAGAGGCCGCGAATGCCGAGGAGGATGTCGGCGTAGGCGAGGAGCGTGAGGAGCAGCAGCCCGCCGAGCCAGATGGTGTTCGTCGTCTGCCGTTTGGTCGCTCCGCGGACGGCCATCGGACGCATGTTACAGGATGGATGAGGCCGGACCCGGCTGCGTATCAACGCGCATGAACGCACTGTTGTTCGCGCTCCTCCTCAGTGTCGCCGGCCCTGAGACCTCGATCCCCGTTCACGACCTCGGCGACCTCGCGCTCGTCCCCGTGCGCGACGGTTTCGTCCTGGCGTGGTCCGACGGACCGCGGATCTACACCGAGCAGCTCGACGCGAACCTGCAGGCGACGAACGCCCCATTCAGCTTTCCGCTCGTCGTACCCTCGTCCGTGACCTCGCTCGCGCTCGCGAGCAACGGCACGAGCGTTCTCGTGACGTGGCAGGAGCTGCGCGCTTCGAACATCGAAGCGCAATATGCCGCGATCCTCGATTCCGGCGCTCAGTCGATCGTCGCCGGCCCGCTGTTCATGGAGATGGCGGCACAGCCCCCCGTCGCCGGCGTGAAGGACGGCAAGTACCGCGTCCTTGTCGCCGCGCAGGTGTGGACGCTCGACGAACGGCTCGGTATCGAGTCCGTCGAGGTATTGCCGGACGGCGCGACCACGGCCTTCTCGGCGACCGGCGAGATGGGAATTGCGAATCGGACGACCAGCGTCAAGTGCGCGTCGGGCGGATTCGGTATGCCCTGGCAGGACTGCAACTATGACGAGGCAATCACATTCACCGCGCCCGCCGGGCGGTCGGGCTTCAGTTTCCAGTGGCGCACCTTCTGGCAGAATTATCAGTGGCTCATCAGAGAGACGGATCCTCTCCTCCGTCCGCCGCTCATCGGGCCGCACGGCGGCGGCTTCGTCGGCGCGGTCGTGACCTCTGACGGCGCCAGGGTCTGCGAGGTGCGCGACGGTGGACGGGCGTGGACCACCGCGACGCCTCTGCTCGCGATCGCCGGCAATGGGAACGACATGCTGGCGATTTGGCGCGACAGTCTCGGTCTGCGAGCGCTCTTTCTCGGGAGCGAACCGTTCACGCTGTCGGACGACGGCGACGTGCCGAAGATCGTTTCCGCCGGATCGAACTCCTTCGTGGTGCTCTTTCGCCGCGGGTCGTCGATCGTGATCCGGAAAGTGGCCGTGCAGGCGCCGCGCGGGCGTGCTGTACGGTAGGTTTGGAAAAACGGCGCGTTTCTTGTTACGGTGCGCCGTCATGAAGCACGCCGCCCACACCGCTCTCGTCCTTCTCGCTTCGTTGCTCCTCGCCGGCGCCGCCATCGCCGGACCGGTGAGTACCGATTACTTCACCGTCACCCTTCCTGACGCGTACGCCGCGCCGGTGATGAGTACCGCGACCCAGAACGGCATCGCCACGACCACTTGGATTGCGAAGGCGCCGACGGGAGAAGCGATCGTGATCTCCGTCAGCACCATGCCGGGGAAGATCGACGACGCGGCGAAGCTGATGGACAGCACGCGCGATTCGCTGCTGAAGAGCGTGAAGGGAACGCTCGACAGCGAACAGCCGCTCGCCGGTCCGCTCCCCGGCCGCGATCTCCTCTTCAAGAGCGGCAACGCATTCCTTCACTCGCGTCTCATCGTCAGCGGCGACCGGCTGTACCAGCTCCTCTACGTCGGCCGCAGCCAGGCCGAGCGCGACGCTCCGGGTGTGGCCCAGATATTCGGCTCGTTCACCGTGAAGACGACGACCGTGACCTCGACGACGACGTCTTCGACCACGTCGACGACCACCACGACCACGACGACGGCTCCGGCGCCCGTACCGCCGCCGAAGTGAGTCGCGCTGATGACGCGATTTGTGTTGCGCTCGAGATCGCATGAGCCCAACATGCGGTGCGCCTCGGATCCGGCCAACATCCGCGGCTGCCTGAACCGCGCGATCAAACAAAAGCGCCGGCAGGATTGCCGGCGCCACATTTGGTTCGATGTCGGGTGATCGTTATTGCGCGGTGATCAGCTTCTGCAGCGCGGCGACGGCGGAGTCGTGCGAGAACTTGTCGCTGAGCGTCAGCGTCCGCACCTCGGACCAGTTGCCGTTCGCGAATAGGAGGTAGTCGATCGTGTTCGCCTTCTGGCCGTCGTAGTACATCGCGACGCTGTCGCCGTTCAGGAGCGTGTTGACCGGAGTGCTCGACATGACGTTCGCGGAAGGAGCGGGGATGTTGGTGCCGGTGCGGCCAGTCGGCACGCGGAGACGGCCGCCCTGAATCGTCGGGCGGATGTTGACGCGGCGGATCGTGACGAGATTCATGTCGCCGAAGAGCACGTCGACGGAATCGTGCGTGCGCGTCTCGGTGACGCTGGGATGACGGAGCAATTCGCGCGCAGCGTTGCTGCTCGCGGCGGGAGCCGAGCCGCCACCATTTACGAACTCGCCGAGATCCTGAACGTGGATCGCGGGGGCAGCGCCGTTCAGGACCGTGATCATCGCGTAGCGCGCCCACTCGGCGCCGCCGTTGTCTTCCCACCACACCGCGTGAACCGTGGTCTCGGGAACGGTGGTCGTCGTGCCGTCGTCGTTGTGCTGTTCGGCGGTGCGGGTGATGGCGATGCGAAGGTTCAGGCGGGCGGCCCACTGCGCGCTGTCGAGCGACGCGGCCGCGTTCCACTGTCCGTCGTGATACGCGCAGAACTCCAGGTCGGTGTTCTGGAAGGTGTTGTAGGCGGCTTCCCAGAAGACGAAGAGCGTCTTGCTCGGGGTGTCGTACGCAAGCGCCGGATAGACGTGCCAGCCGCCGTTCACCGTTGCCGGGATGACCGCCGTCGTGGAGGGATCGGAGCCGTGTTGCACGGTCAGCGTCAGCACGCGCTCGGAGGTGGTCTGCAGTCCCTGAACGTCTTTCGCGAGCGTGCTCTCGACGGTGTACAGCGTGCCGTCGTCGGTGAGCACGACGTCGCGATCCGCCGTCTGGCCGAAAGCGGCGAGCGGCACGAGCGCGACGAGGAGGATGAGGAGACGTTTGATCATCAGAGTTTGAGGTTGACCATGCTGCGCAGGTCGATCGCGAAGAGAAGACTCTTCAGGTTTGTGAACTCGGGGTAGTAACGGGCCAGTTCACCGAAGTGATAGTCGGCCGCGTCGGTGTCGCCCGACGTGTACTCGACTTCGCCGAGGAGGTAATGCGCATTGCGGATGTGACGCGGGTCCTGCGCGACTTCGAGCGCCGCCTGGCCGTACTTCCGCGCGTCATCGAGGTTGCTCAGTTCGAGGTAGCCGTAGCAGAGGTCGACGTAAGCCTCGGCGAGGCCGAGGGGCTCGTTGATCATCTTCAGCGCGTCGTGAATGCGCGCCAGGCCTTCTTCGGTACGACCGTCGAGCATGATGCAGTAGCCGAGGCTTTCCAGTGCCCACGCATGAGCGATGTTCTGGTCAGCCGGAACATTCGCGGCTTCGCCGAAGATCGAGAGCGCCTGCTCGTAGCACTCGATGGCGCGCGGAATCTGCGAATCGATCGTGTAGACGTTTCCAAGCTCGAGGAGAACGATACGGCGCCACGCCTCTTCTTCCGCTTCCTCCGCAGTGCGGAGTGCGAGCTCGCCGTAGAACAGCGCGCGCTTGAGGTTGTTCTCGAGGCGGTGCTTGTACTGCAGCGCGTACGCGGCGAGGTAGACGTGGCGCGGATTGCGGCGCCGCATGATCACGCGCGCCAGCTCCTGCACCTCGGGTGCGTTGCGCTCGAGCGCGATCAGGGCGTCCGCCTTGTTGATCGTGATCAGCTCGCGCGCCGTGTCGTCGTCGACCAGCGCGAGCGCGTCGTCGTAGTGCCCGAGGGCCTCTTCCAGCGCGCCTTCACGGACCTTCGCGAGGCCCGTCTGGCGCAGCTCTTCGACTCTGTTCGTCAGCTCAAGCATCGTCCCCACCCTCGCTCTCCCCACCACCACCGTCGTCATCCCACGAATCTTCTTCCTGACGACGCTTGAACTCGATGAAGCTCTCGACCTCGCGCTGCGCCGAGACGCTCAGCATGCGGAACTTGTCGAAAGCGTTGTCGGCGTTGTTGGTCTCTTCGAAGAACTCGCCGATCCCTAGATTGAACGTGCCGAGGATCTTCAGCAGCGTGTCGAGGCCGACCTTGTACTCGCCCTGTTCCATGCGCGAGAGATCGGATTGATGGATCCCGATCTTCTCGGCGAGCTCGACCTGCGTCAGCTTGCGCTGGCGTCGGAGCTGACGAATTTTTCGTCCAACGAGTTCGAGTTGCGCGGGCCTGTTCATCGCGTCTGCCGTTGACTTTTATGCTATTAGACAATACTCTCGGTTGGGTTTGCAAGCGACGGTAAAGAGAGCTGTCGCTCTCCCTTCGCTGTGACTCGAGACCTCAATCTCCTCCGTGAGCTCATCAAACGTGACCTGGCCGCCCGGTTTACCGGATCCGGCCTCGGCTTGTTCTGGGCGATTCTACAACCAGCCGCCCTCGTGGGCGTCTACTGGTTCGTCTTCAGTTTCATGATCCCCTCGAAGGTCGGAGGAGGGGACACCTACCTCTATTTCCTGATTTCGGGGCTGATCCCATGGTTCGCCATCAGCGAGGGGCTCACCCGGTCGATGACCAGCATCGTCGAGAACGGGCCGATGGTCCGCCGCATCCCGCTCCGGAGCGAGCTGCTGGTGATCGTCCCGAACGCCTCGGCCGCCGTCTTCGAAGTCATCGCCTTCATCCTCTTTACGATTGCGATGACCTTCACCCGCGGCTGGCCGCGCGGCGTGTGGCTTCTCCCGGTCGCGATCCTGCTGCAGCTCTTCCTTCAGATTGCCATCGCGCTGGCGCTCGCCGCCACGTACGTCTTTCTCCGCGACCTCGGCCAGATCCTCGGATTCGTGCTCGCCATCGTCTTCTATCTGAGCCCCATCCTCTACCCGGCGGCGGGACGATTCCAGTTGCTCTTCTCGTTCAACCCGCTCACGCCGCTGCTCGGATTGTTCCGCGCGGCGGTCCTCGGCGCCGCGTTACCTCCGGCGACCTCGATCGTATTGTTGTTGTTCGTCGCCGTCGTGTTGTTCGTGGCGAGCTTCAGCTTTTTTCGACGCGCCCAGCGCGTATTCGCTGACCTCATCTGAGTTTCCCGACTCTCACGTTTCGCAAGGAGACACCCCGAATGCCCGTTTCAAAGACATCAGTAGCGGCAGCCGTGCTCGCGCTGTTCAGCGTCGCGCCGTTGCTGGCGCAGTCGGAAAAGCCGGCTGCCACGACGGCCACCACGGCCACGGCGGCGAATCCGTCGAAGATCGACGGCGGCACGCCGGAGTACATCAAGCCGGAGACCGCCGAGCAGCGGATGAAGCGCCTCGGCACGACCGAGGATCCGGGACCCGATCCTGATCCGAAGAAAGTGTGGACGCGCTTCGGCAAGGAATATCACATCGAAAAATTCACCCGTCAGTGGGAGGCGTACGACCGCGTGGCCGAAGGATGGGTGCGGCCGATGGCGCAGGTCAACGCCGGCTTCGAGCTCTATCAACGGAACGCGAAGTACCTATGGATGTGGGTGCCTGAGGCGAGCACCGTGGCGGCCGCAACGGCGGCGCGTTCGGAGATCCCGAAGTACACCGCGGAGCAGATGAAGTTCGTCGAGAAGTTCCGCGGCGAGTTCTCGGAGCTCGCTCCTCCGGAGTCGACGAAGACGATCCACTTCGAAGAGGCGTCGCAAGGGCTGCCGGACAGCGGCTCGTGGCGAAACTCGCTCACCGTCGCGGACATGAACAACGACGGATGCTCCGACATCATCGCGCCTCCGCAGCGCGGCGTCGGCGGCGGTGCGCCGGTGATCTTCCTCGGCGACTGCAAGGGGCACTGGCACGTGTGGGCCGACGTCAAGTGGCCGCGGCCCCTCGACTACGGCGCGGTCGTGGCGGCCGACTTCAATCACGACGGCAACATGGACCTCGCGTTCTCGGTCCACCTCACCGGCGTGTACTGCTGGCTCGGCGACGGCAAGGGGCGCTTCACCGAGGACATCAAAGGACTGCCGATCGACACCTTCCCGTCGCGCAAGCTGCTCGCGATCGACGTGAACGACGACGGCTGGACCGATATCGTCGCCGTCAGCGAAGGAGCGAGCGCGCAGGGCATCGTTCCGGGACCGCGCGTGCGCGCGTTCGTCAATCAGAAGGGCTCCGGGTGGAAGGAGACGGGCGTCGTTCCGGGCGATGCGTTCTTCGCCGGCGACTCGCTCGTCGCGGGAAACTTCAACGGCGACAAGTACCCCGACTTCACCGGCGGCAGCATCTTCTATCAGTCCAATCAACTGTTGTGGGTGAGCAACGGTCCGCTCAAGTGGAAGTACCTGAGCCCAGGCGACGCGATCATCGGAGCGATGTCGGGCCACAGCGCCGCGGCGACGGGGCACTTCGCCTCGAAGAAGCTCGACGACGCGGTCTTCGCGTTCAACCGTGAGTTTCCCGAGCTCGACCCCAAACAGGTGACCATACCGAAGATCAAGAGCGTGTCGGGCATCGACCTGATTTCGTTCGGCGGCAAGGAGCTGAAGCGGAAGACGATCCTCCGCGTGGCGGGCGGACGCGCCGTGGCCGGCATCGGCGTCGGGGACTTCGACGGCGACGGCAATCCGGACATCATCTATGCCGCGTGGGCGCCGAAGCGCGAGTTCGTGCTATTGCTGAGCGACGGGAAGGGCGGCTTCGCGCGCGCCAGGCTCGACGGGATCAAGGCGGAGCCGCAGACGAACTACGACATCAGTGTCGCCGACGTGAATAAGGATGGGCGTCCGGACGTGATCATCGCGTACGAGACCGACAAGCAGGGAGCGCTCGGATTTCAGAACGGGTCGATCCATGTGTTCCTCAACGAGGGCGTTCGGTAGTACGCTGCTGGAACCAGTTTTGAAGGACGCGACGGCGCGTACGGGCGGATGTCCGGCGCGTCGGACTTATTTGATTAGGCCAAAACTCATGCCAAAAGCAATGATCGAGGGGGTTGAGTGAGAAACGGGGCGCAGAGAGGGGGCGTCTATGGTGCAACCCCATAAAATTTCACTTTCAGCTTGACTCGGCTGCATTTTCGCCATAGGCTGTGCCCAATTTAATTTTCGATGCTTTCCACTACTCTTCGGGAGGTGATCGTATCGTCCAGTGAGGATGAGCCAAGCTACCGATGAAACCCGAGAAGTTCCATTTGAAATGTGTAGGAGAAAATCAATGAAGAAACTGACAACGCTGGCCTTCGTGGCCACCCTCCTCGTGGCGGGTTCGGCGTTCGCAGCTCGCACGGTTCAGCCGGTTGCGAGCCCGAATGCCACCTTCACGTTCGGCGTGGGCGGCGCGGCAGCGGGTCCGACGACCACGAACAATGATGATTCGTGCGACATCGGCGTGACCCCTGCGGCGACGCTGCTTCTGCCGTACTTCGAGGTCGAGACCGCGACGCGCGCGACCGACACGTTCTTCACGGTCGTGAATACGGGATACCTCCCGCAGATCGCGCACGTGGTCGTTTGGACGGACTGGTCGTACCCGATCCTCGACTTCAACATCTTCCTGACCGGTTTCGACGTTCAGCCGATCTCGATGTACGACATCATCGTGAACGGCATCATCGCGCCGATTCCGAACAGCACCACGCTGGGCGGCACGAGCTCCAGCGCCACGGCTAGCGCCGGCGGCGTGGTCCTCAGCCCGGTCGGCATTTTCTCGGGCTCGAACACCTCGAACCCGAACATCAACATCGCCACCTGCGGCACGCTCGCGGGCAAGATTCCCGAGTTCGTGCGCAAGCCGGTTCAGGACATCCTCGTGACCGGCGCCTCGCCTGGCGTCTGCACCGCGGCCGGCTCGCCGGCTTCGTCGCACCCGACCGCCACCAGCGCGGTTGGTTACGTCACGATCGACGTTGCGGCTGTCTGCTCGCAGAACATGCCTGACTCGCCGACGTACGTGAGGCAGGAAATCCTGTTCGACAACGTCCTCACGGGCGACTACGAAATCCTCAACAAGGCAGCCGGTTCGAACTACGCGGGCGGCAATCCGCTCGTCCACATTCGCGCCATTCCTGAGGGCGGCCCGGCGAACACGCCGCTGACCGGCTTCCAGACCAACCTGCCGTACACGTTCTATCAGCGCTACGAGGACGTCACCTTCACCCCGCCGCTGCAGAACTATGACCGCCGCCAGCCGCTCCCGGCAACCTTCGCCGCGCGCTGGATCCAGGGTGGCCCGAACGCGTTCAACACCTCCTACCGCATCTGGCGTGAGGGCGTGACCGGACCGTTCACCACCTGCAACGGCTCGGGCAACACCGCCGGCCTCAACTCGGCTCTCCCGGTGACCGCGATCGTCCGCTTCGACGAGCACGAGAATCCGGCCGTTCAGTCGGGTATCCCGGTTTCGTTCCCGCTCCCGCAGACCCCGGGCTCGACGTTCCCCGAGACCTCGACCACGTCGACCTCGTCGACTCAGTTCCCGCAGTTCGCCAGCGGCTCGCCGGCTGGTGACGTCGGTGGCTGGATGTATCTCAACCTCAACTCCGGCACGGTTTGCCCGACGTTCTGCGTCGCGAACCTGTCGCTCCACCCGAACTGGCCGAATGCGGGCGTTCGCGCTTCGCAGAACTGGGTCATCGTTTCGATGAACGGTGGAACTGGTGGCGCCGCGAGCAACGGCCTGTTCGGCGTTGACTTCGACGCAACCTGGCTTGGCAACGGCTGCAACCCGCCGATCGGCGCGCCGCTCAACCAGGTCAACCCGGGCATCGGACCGGCTGGTGGAATCCTCGTCTGCCCCGCAGGCGATCCGGGCTGCACGCCGGGCGTCGGCAAGTACACGGGTACCAACGCCACTCCGTAATCTCGATTCACTTGCTGTACGAACGGGCCGGATGACCTCCGGCCCGTTTTTTTTTGCTCCCAACTTTCAACGCGGTCCAAAAAGTTATTGCGATGGCAGCGACGGTCCGGTAATATCACCTGCGTCCGTCTTTTCCCCTGCTCTTCGTTTGCTCGTAGACCTATCCAAAGGAGATTTGAAGTGCTGAAAAAAGCAAGTCTCTATGCGGCCGTACTCGCGTTCCTCTGCGCGTCCGCATACGCTCAGCTCTGGCCCCTCCCGAGTTACACGACACCCGATACACAAGTGGCGTGCAGCGAGTGCCAAGGCTCGGCTCTCAACATGCCGACACCAGGGTGGCATGATCCGGTGACCGCCTACGTCGGCCGCTTCGTCTCCTCCGAGTACGTCGCCGACTTCCAGCAGGTGTACCGCACCGCGCGCGCGGGAGGCATCGTCTTCAGCCCGGACGGCTCCCGTCTCGCGGTCAGGCTCGGACAGGGCGTCGCCACGTACTCCACGGCGGCTTTTATCGCGGCGCTGACTGCCCACACCCCCCTCACGTCGGTGGGAACGCTCGGAGTCACGCCATGTCAGCGCGACCTCAGCCCAACCTGCTCCGCCGGCATACTCGAAAACTTCCTTCAATTCGATCACTACTTCTACGCTGAGAACTCGAACACCGGCTGGCTGATCGCCTACACGGACGGACAGGACCGCCTCGGCTTGTTCGACATGGACGACCGCGGCCTCCTCTACATCGGTTATGACCAGTTCGGGTGGGGCATCGCCACGGAGAATACGCTCGCCAGCGGCCGCCTCATGTCGTCATGGCAGGACAAGAACTCGTTCAAGACCTGGGCGCCGGTCAACGCCGCGTTCTGGGTGAAGGACGGCTCCAGCTACTACGGGCTCGCCTACAGCTCGTTCACGTCGACCGTCACGCACGTCTTCTCGGTGCCCGCTTACAGCACCGCGACCGAGGTCAGGACGATCCCGACGCCGATCAAGGCGCTCGCCCGTCTCGGATCGAGCAGCGCGGTACTCACTGCGAGCCTCTACGGTCAGATCTACGTCTTCGACAATCACTCTCTCGTCACCGGCGGTCAGCCAATGGCGACGATCCCGATCAGCGCCAGCCAGATCGTTTCCGACGGCACGTACTGGTGGGCTTCGTACTATGACGCCGGGGTCATGAAGCTGGCGCGCATCTCGCCGGACGGCTCGTATACGACGTTCACCACTTCGGCCGGTGCGCCGCAGTCGATGACTTTCGGAAGCGGTTATCTCGTCGCCGTCACGCTCGACAACGCAGGCAAGAACATTCACATGTACAAGGTGAACAGCGGCTCGCCGGTCGAGCAGCCGCAGCCCTCGTCCGTCGGCGCCTACTACCGCAACCAGGCGGGCTTTGCCCCGATGGCGCCGCATATGTCTTTGCAGTCGGCCAATGCGCTCGTCTCCAACGGCAAGCTCTATCTGATCGTCAACGCCGACGGGATCGGCGACGTGTATCAGCTCCGCACGGATGACATGGTCAACGTCGCCGTCAATGGGACGAATGGCCCGTGGAACGCGAACGCGCCTGCCAAAGGGGCTTTCGACATTTTCTACGGCGATGCGGTGAAGATGAACGCGTCGCTCAGCAGCAATGCGGTGGGCGGAGCGCTCACCTGGAACTTCGGCGCGCCGCATGACCCGGCGAATACGCAGCCGGGAACATTCGGATCGGCGATCCTGCACCAGTACACCGGCCTCTCGAAGACGGACGTCGTCTCGCCCGTGACGGTCACCGTCACCAACACCGCGAACGGCGTCACCGGCAATGCGCAAGTGACGCTGAAGACCGGCACGGCGCGGGTGCAGTACGGCCCCTCCGGCGGGACGAAGTACCTCGTCGGCAGCGGCACGCCGGTCATGATGGACGACTCGTTCGTCGATGCCTCGGACGGCGACACCACGGGCCACTACACGGAATGGCGGGTCGGTCCCGACGCCGCGACGATCTCCTCGCCGACCTTCATCCCGCAGCTCACCGATCCTCTGACGGCTGTCGCGGTCGGCGGCTGCGGTCAGCACACGCTGTCGATGACGGCGCACTACGGCTACAACGCCTACAGTCCGAACAACGTCGATTTCCCGGTGAGTCTCGCGGCGCCCTTCACGTACAACGCGGTGGCGTTCGCGCCTGGCGTCGACGTGTCGTATAACGCGCTCAGCGGCAACGAGGAGTTCTTCAGCACCACACGCGCCTCGGCTGTTCTCGCGGGGAGATCGATCTCCTACACGTGGGCCGTGGTCAACTCCGATGGCGCGGTCGTGACGGCGATTCAGACGCAGTCTGGAACCGCCACCTCGTTCGACACGATCCCGCGGTATCTCGTCTCGAAGACTTCGTTCACTCAGGCGGGCTACAAGGGCCGCCTGACGCTCACGGTCGGTGGTGCCGATCCCTGCTCGCAGGCCGGCGCATCGCTGGCCCCGCAGTCCGCGACGTCGAGCGCGCTCGTCACCCCTGACGCTCAGCTCCTGTCGAGCTGCTCGGCGGGCATCTGTACCTACACCATCACCTCGCCGTCGAACGTCCTGACGAGCGACGCCTGGACGTTTGCATGGACGACCACGGGCGGTGACCCGGCGAGCGGTGCAGGGTCGTCGTTGACGACCTCGTATTACACCGCCGGGACGTTCCCGGTCTCTGTCGTCGTGACCAACAAGACCGGTCTTTCGAAGACGGTGACGACCTCGACGACGATCACCACGCCGGCGAGCAAGTGTCCCACGTTCACCACGAACAACAGCGGCATCACGTACGCCGGAACCGCCCAGGGTTCGACCTGCGTGGACGGTGCGACCTGCCAGCCGAGCGAGCCGATTCTGTTCTCCGTCGGTTTCTTCCAGATCAATCCCGATCAGACCTGCCTGGCCGCCACGTCGTACCAGTGGCTGGTCGACGGCAATGCGCAAGGCGTCGGATCGACGCTCAACACGAGCTTTGCAGCCGGTCCTCACATCGTTGCGGTGACGCTCAAGGCGGGATCGCAGACGATCAATCTCACTCGTGCGATCACGATCGTAGCCGCTGGCGGTAATGGTAATGGTGGCGGCGGCGGTGGTGGCGGTAATGGTGGCGGTGGCGGTGGCGGCGGCAACACGTGCGGCACGCTCGCCAATCAGAACGTCACACTCTCGTACACTGGGACGAGCGCTGCGTGCCATGACCCCAACGGCACCTGCGGTTCGAACGAGACGATTACGTTCGACGCCGGTCTCTGGAACGTCCAGCCCGGCACCTGCTCCACGTCGTACTCGTGGTCATATGACGGCGCCGCGGGTGTTCTGGGCGGCACCGAGGTGACGCACACCTTCTCCACTCCGGGCCCGCACACCGTATCGGTGACCGTCACCCTCAACGGCACGCAGGGAACAGCGACGACGACCGTGATCGTCGCCGGTGCACCAGTCTGCGCCGTCCTGACCCAGAATCAGAATGCAACTCTCAACTACGTCGGCGCGTCGTCCGGCTGCACCAACTCCAATTTGGACCAGCCGTGCAGCACGACGGAGCAGATCGCGTTCTCCGTTCGCTACTCGAACTACAACCCAAGCTGCGGTCCTCACCACTACACGTGGAAGGTCGACGGTTGGCCGGTCGGTGGGGACGCTGACAACACGTCGGTGGCAGCCCTGACCAGCGGTCAGCATTCGGTCAGCGTGACGATCGACAACGGCAACACGCCGGTGACGCTGTCGCAGACGTTCAACGTCAGTAAGCCTGCCATTGCGAACTACACGTTCGACTTCAATGTCGTTCCGCTGACGGCTCCCGCGAACTCGTACACCTTCACCGTCGTCGTGACGCCGGACAGCCCGTCGAAACCGACGCAGTGGCAGTGGGACTTCGGCGACGGGGTGACCTATACCTCCGGCGCAACCCAGACGCATACGTACCAAGACGATAAGGCGTACACGGTCACCGTAAGCGCCACGGACGGCGCCGGAGGCATCGTGAGCCACACGATCGAGCCTCCCCCGCAGCCGTCGAAGCGCCGCGGCGTGCGCCACTAGTTCTTTCGTTTCCTACCTCAGGGCGGCGTCGACCGACGCCGCCCTTTCCTTTTCCGTAGAATGTCTGCAATGGACGTCGCTGTCCGCGCGGTCGGACTCTCGAAGGAGTACAACATCTATCGCCGCCCCGCGGACCGTCTCATCGAGATGATCACGCGGCGGTCGCGCCACACGGTCTTTCCCGCCCTCCAGGACGTGACGTTCGAAGTCGAGCGGGGCGAGACGATCGGGATCATCGGCCAGAACGGAGCCGGGAAGAGCACGCTGCTGAAGCTCCTCTGCAGTGTCACGCAGGCGACGAGCGGGAAGCTCGAGTCCCACGGCACGATCGCCTCGATTCTCGAGCTCGGCACCGGCTTTCATCCGGAGTTCTCGGGCCGCGACAACGCCGCCCTGAATGCCGCGATCCTCGGCCTTTCCCCCGCGCAGGTGAAACGCGCGTTGCCCGAGATCCTGGAGTTCTCCGAGCTCGGCACCTTTCTCGACCGGCCGGTGAAGACGTATTCGTCGGGCATGTACATGCGGCTGGCGTTCTCGGTCGCCGTGAACGTCGATCCCGACATTCTCGTGATCGACGAGGCGCT
>DASYSN010000648.1:0-3227 GCA_036003305.1 Thermoanaerobaculia bacterium | reverse complement strand
AACGCCTTCGAGAGCGACGTCATCTTCGGATCGAGATCGACCAGCGTCGCCGACTGCACGTTCGGGTATCGGAGTATCTCGCGCAGCGCGAGGCCGTCGCCGCCCCCAAGAACGAGCACGCGGCGAGGCGCGGCAGCGGCGGAGAACGCGGGATGCACGAGCGCCTCGTGATAGCGGTACTCGTCGGCGGAACTGAACTGCAGGTTGCCGTTCAGGAACAGGTGAAAGCCAGACGCGCCGCGCGTGACGACGATCCGCTGATACGGAGAGCTCGTCGCGTAGACCACGTCGTCGGCGAACAGCTCCTGCTCCGAGATCGACGTGAGCGTCCGTGCGTAAATGAACGCGACGACCAGCAGCGACATCACCGCGACCGCGCGGATCCTCAATCCCACGACACGATCCATCAGCGGCCGCATGAGGTACGTGCCGTACAGCCCGACGCAGCCGTTGAGGAACCCGAAGATCAGCGACGTCCGGATCAAGCCGATGCGCGGCACGAGAAAGAGCGGGAAGAGCACGGCCGCGATGAGCGAGCCGATGTAGTCGAACGTCAGGATGCGCGAGACGAGCTCTTTGAAGTCGAGCTGCTCGCGGAGGATGCGCATGAGGATCGGCAGCTCCAGCCCGACCAACACGCCGATCACGAAGACGATCAGAAAAAGAAAGAGCTGGAACCACTGAAACCGCGCGAATCCGAAGAAGAGCAGCGGCGCCGAGAGCCCGCCGACCAGCGCGACCGCGATCTCGATCTCGACGAAACGCGCGGCGAGGTCACGGTCGATGAAGCGCGAGAGCCAGGCCCCGACGCCCAGCGCCGAGAGGTAGATGCCGATGATCAGCGAGAATTGCGTGATCGAATCGCCGATCACGTAACTCGCGACGGTCCCCGCCAGCAGCTCGTAGATCAGGCCGCACGACGCGATGATGAGTACGTTGAGAAAAAGGAGCGGGGTCCTGTTGGTCATCCGTGGATCGTGGACGCAATGATGATCGCCAACCCGAGCATGACCGACCCGATGAGGATCGCGAGCGAGATGTTCTGATCCTCCTCGATCTCCTTACGGATCGAGAACGGCGTCGCCATGACGATGATCCAGAAGGCGATCGCAAAGACGACCAGGCCGAAGATCGTGTATGCGAGAGTGACCAGGAACGTATGGAGCGCAGGAGTCAGATTCATCACTTTCCTCCATGAAAGCCGCTGTACCAGAACGATCGATAACCGCCGTGCGCCGCGCCACGCAGACCGCCGGCCACATACTTGCGCTGTCCCATCACCGGCTGAATCCCGCGCCACGTCGCGAAGGAGAAGCCGGCCAGAACGAGAATCCCAAAGGCTGCATAGAACGCTTTGAACATCGCTTACCCCTTTACCCCCTCATCCGCCTTCGGCTGTCGATTGAAGGGCCTCGCGAGATCCGTTTTCGACTGCCCTTCCCGCGCGGGAGAAAGGCGCTCGCGAAATCCGTGTTCGAGTGCCCTTCTCCCCTCGTGAGAGGGGAGAAGGTGCCGAAGGCGGATGAGGGGTCTTCCCCCAAGCTCACGAATCGTCATCGTCATCCTCGATCTTCTTGCCGTCCTGCGTGAACATCGAGTCGCGCCAACGGTCGGCTTCCGTGAATCCGCCCACGGCAACACCGCGGCGGAGGGTCGCGATGATCGGCGGTATCAGCAGGAGCACGATCGCGATCACCATGTACGTCGCATCCATATGCGAGAAGACACCCTCATTCACTTTCACGTCGAGGGCAGGCGGCGGCTTCGAGGCGTCCCAGTGCGCTTCCAAACGGAGGCTGTACGTCCCAGGCGCCAGCGTCGAAAAGTACGACGAGAGCTCCTGCGATCCCTCCGACCATGCCTCGCCGTCTTCGACGCCGGAGTAATACTCCAGCTTCATCTCGAACGGCTCGACCAATCCGGTCTTCTCGTTGAACAGATCGCCGCCGACATAGAGCCAGTTGTTATTGAGTTCCGCGCTGCCCTTGACCTCGAGATTATGTCCGCCGTTGACCGTGAACGGAGGGCTGAAGAATGTGGCGCTCGCCTCGCCCCCTTCGGTGCTCGTCGTCGGTTGGTCCCACGAGTCGGGCGCAGTCGTCGTCGCCTGCGGCTTCGAGTAGTTGCTGAGATCGAAGACGTTGTGCGCGACGGTCCGCCGCGGCAACATCAGCGCAAGAACGGCCGCAAGCGCCATCAGCGCCACGAGGAATGCCATGAACATCGTGCAGCCGACGCAGCCCTTGCCTTTCTGCCCCGGCACGATCGGCTGCAGCGTCCCGAGGGTGTTCGGCCGCGGGAGTCCCGTGACGCCGAACGCCGCCTCGATCTCCTCGGGCGTCATGTAGAGCGCGTGCGAGTAGTTGATCTCGTGCGACTCCGCCGTGTCGGAGAACTCTTTCGAGATTCCCTCGGGCGGCGCGATGTAGTCGACCGCCCGCGCCGTCTCGCCGACGCTCACCTTCCAGTAGAACTCCCCGGCGACCGACTCGACGGTCGCGACGGAGTCCTGGAAGATGCGGTACTTCTTCCCGCTCATCTCGACGACCGGTGCCGCGCCGCGCGGATCGGGATCGCTCACCGAGCCGGCGTTGACCCCTTTGACGAAGCTCCAGTGGCCGCCGTCCTCGACCAGCCACGCGAACGATTTCTTCTTCGGCTGGAAGAGGAGGTACTCGGTCCAGTAGTACTTCTTGTCGAACGTCACGCTGCGCTGCATGAAGCCGGCGACGACGTAGTGCTCGTTCTGGATCGTCCCCTCTTTGCCGAGCGGGACGAGCGGCTGCGGGCCGCGGTTCCGAAGCGTCTCGAGGTATTTGAGGTTCCCCTCGCCGATGTCGTGCAGCGCGCCGCAGTTCGGACAGACGATGCGCTCCGACTGCTCCGGCGCGACGAGATTCAGCGGCCCGCCGCATTGCGAGCACGCGAGCTTCGCGACTTTCACTTTCGTGACGCGCGGCTGCTCCAGGTCGACGTTGATGCCGAGGCCTTCGAGCGCGGTCTCTTCGCCGTCGAAGAAGAGCGGCGGTTGTTCGCTGTAGTCGATCGTCGCGAAGCGGTTGTTCGCGCCGGAGAGGTCGGCGTATTCGTACGTGCTGTTCGGCTCGACGCGCCACGGGATCTCGCCTTCGCCCGCGATCACGGTCGCCGTGCCGACCTCGGTGACGGTCAGGCCGTCGTACATCCCGCCGACCTGCAGCATGTCGTACGGCGGCAGGTTGGTCCGC
>DASYSN010000647.1:0-3651 GCA_036003305.1 Thermoanaerobaculia bacterium | reverse complement strand
CCATTCCGGTCATCGGCATCGCGCTCTCCGGCCCCGCACCGATCCGCGACATCACCGAGTTCGCCGACAAGAAACTCCGCCGCCGGCTCGAGTCGATCAACGGCGTCGGCCAGGTGCTGATCGTCGGCGGCCGTCCGCGGCGGATCAACGTCGTCGTCGACACCGAGAAGCTGACGGCGATGGGCCTCACGACGGCGCAGGTCGTCAGCGCGCTGCAGACGCAGAACGTGCAGATCCCCGGCGGCAAGGTCGAGCAGGGACTGCGCGACATGACGCTGCGGACCTACGGCCGGGTCACCGATCCGGCCGAGTTCGCGAACGTCGCGATCCAGTCGAAGAACGGCTACACCGTGAAAGTCGGCGACGTCGCGCACATCGAAGACAGCGTCGCGGAGCCGGAGTCGGTCGCGACGGTCAACGGCAACTCCGCGGTCGTGCTCAACGTGCGCAAGCAGTCCGGCACGAACACCGTCGAAGTCGTCGAGCACCTCAAAGAACAGATCGCGGAGATCCAGAAGGGCCTGCCGAAGGGCTGGAAGATGCAGATCGTCCGCGACCAATCCGACTACATCGTGGCGGCCGTCGACGCGGTGAAGGAGCACCTGATCCTCGGCTCGCTCTTCGCCGCGCTCATCGTCTGGTTCTTCCTCTCTTCGCCGAAGCTGAAGGCGGCCGTCTCGCTCGTCGCGGCGACGCTCGGCGTCTACGTGCTGCTGTTCAAGTTTCACGACGTCTCGGCCGGAATGCTGGTGCCGCTGCGCGCGGCCGGCGTCCTCATCGCCATAGGAATGCTCATCTACTTCTTCCGGCGATCGCGGCCGACGATCATCTCGGCCGTCGCGATCCCGAGCTCGATCATCGCCACGTTCGCCGCGATGCGCTTCGAGAACTTCACGCTGAACGTCATCACGCTGCTGGCGCTGACGCTGGCGGTCGGCATCGTCATCGACGACGCCGTCGTCGTGCTCGAGAACATCTTCCGCTTCATGGAAGAGAAGAAGATGAAGCCGGACGAGGCGGCGGTCGAGGGGACGAAGGAAGTCGGCCTCGCGGTCATGGCGACGTCGCTGTCGCTGATCGCTGTGTTCCTCCCGGTCGCGTTCATGGCGGGGATCGTCGGACGATTCATGAACTCGTTCGGCGTGACGATGGCGATTGCGATCGCGATCTCGCTGCTCGTTTCCTTCACGCTGACGCCGATGATGTCGGCGCGCTGGCTGCGCCCCGAGGATTTGCACCACGAGACCTCGACCCGGGAGCACGGCATCTACGGCGCGATCGAGTCGACGTACCTGCGCATGCTCGACTGGTCGATGCGGCACCGGTGGGTGATCGTCGTTTCGATGGTGCTGGCGCTCATCTCGATCCTCCCGCTCGGGATGAAGGTCAACAAGAACTTCCTGCCGCAGGACGACGAGTCGCAGTTCCAGGTGCAGGCGCGCGCGCCGGAAGGCTCCAGCCTCCAGACGACGCAGACAATCATGGAGTCGATCGCGAACCGCGTGCGGCAGATGCCGGAGGTGATGACGACCGTCGTGACGATCGGCGACGACCCGCAGATCACGCAGAACCTCGGCACGATCTACGTCCAGCTCGTGCCGGTCGAGAAGCGGAAGCGCGACCAGTTCACGATCATGGCCGACGTCCGGCAGAACATCCTGCCGCAGTACGCACGCCTGAACCTGCGCACCAACGTCTCGCCGGTCAACGCGTTCGGCGGCGGCGTCAACGCCGAGATCATGTACTGGATCGGCGGGCCCGACCTCGACAAGCTCGAGCACTACTCGAACGTGCTCCTCGCGAAGCTGAACGAGATGAAGAAGATCGGCGTCGTCGATCCCGACACGAACTACGTCACCGGTAAGCCGGAGCTCGGCGTCCGCATCGACCGCGCGAAGGCCGCGGACCTCGGCGTGCGCGTGCAGGACATCGCATCGACGCTCAACGTGCTCGTCGGCGGGTTGAAGGTCACCGACTATTACGAAGGCGGCGAGCAGTACGAGGTGCACGTCCGCGCGGAGCACGAGTTCCGCAAAGACCCGCAGGGCATCTCGCAGGCGCAGGTGCCGTCGGCGAAGAGCGGTGCGGTGCAGATCCGCGACGTCGTCAACATGACGCCCGGCTCCGGGCCGTCGACCGTCAACCGCATCTCACGCCAGCGCCAGGTGATGCTGACCGCGAACATGGCGCCCGGCTATTCGACGCAGACGGTCATGGACGCGCTGGTGAAGGACACGAAGGACCTCAAGATGCCGCCGGAGTATTCGTCCGGCTTCACCGGCCGTTCGCGCGAGCAGGGCCGCGCGTTCGCGAACTTCATGTTCGCGTTCCTGCTGTCGATCATCTTCATGTACCTGATCCTCGCGGCGCAGTTCGAGAGCTGGGTGCACCCGATCACGATCCTGCTCGCGCTGCCGCTCACGATCCCGTTCGCGCTCTTCTCGATCCTGGTCCTGAATCAGTCGCTCAACATCTTCTCGATGCTCGGCATCCTGGTGCTGTTCGGGATCGTGAAGAAGAACGGCATCCTGCAGATCGACCACACCAATGGTCTCCGCGCGCACGGCCTGCTGCGCGCGCAGGCGATCCGCGAAGCGAACCGCGACCGTCTCCGGCCGATCCTGATGACCACCCTCGCGTTCGTCGCCGGCATGATCCCGCTCGTCGCGTCGAGCGGCACCGGCGCCGCCACGAATCGCGCCATCGGCTCCGTCATCATCGGCGGCCAGACGCTCGCGCTGCTGCTCACGCTCCTGGCGACGCCGGTTGCTTACTCCCTCTTCGACGACATCCAGGAACGTGCCCGCGCGCGAAAGCGCGCGAAGGACGAGGCCCGGATGATGGACGGGGAAGAGGTACCGGCGGTCATCTGAAGACGTAGGACGGGCTTCAGCCCGTCCGGGGCGGGCGGTGCTGGGCGCGTCTCGGGCGGGCTGAAGCCCACCCTACGTTTCGTTTCGTGGCCAAAGCCAAGGATACTCGTCGGC
This sequence comes from Thermoanaerobaculia bacterium, assembly GCA_036003305.1. Classification (GTDB taxonomy): domain Bacteria; phylum Acidobacteriota; class Thermoanaerobaculia; order Gp7-AA8; family Gp7-AA8; genus DASXHZ01. The sequence goes on along the minus strand of DASYSN010000647.1, from coordinate 664 downwards.
CGTTGCACACAAGTCACGACGAACGGGATTCTGGCGGACATACTCAATCTTCTGAGCGAGTGATTCCGCGCGGCGAAGCTCATGATCGAACGACTCCTGCTGCCACAGAGGTCCGGTTCTTCCCATAATTGAGTTTGCCGTTCGCGCAGAGCGGCCTTTCACGAGTCGGAGCATCTGTTCGAGGGCCATGTCCGGCGGCGACAGGATCGCGTGGACATGCTCAGGCATCACGACAGTCACGTGAATGCACGCATCAAACACCAGCAGCTCCTTCAGGACGGCTGATCTTGCGCTTCCGGAAAGCACCCGTCGATCCTTCGTCACGAACGTGACGAAATACGTCCGAAACTCGCTCTGGAAATGCGGCAGATGACGGCGGTACGCACGGCGGCCCAAGATCACGCGCCGAGGCTATCTCGGACCTGATCGCATCCGACATTTCTCTACAACATGTAGGACGGGCTTCAGCGCGTCCAGGAAGAGAAAAGGGGCGGGCTGAGGACGGGCTAAAGCCCATCCTACGTCTTGACGCGCCCGTTGGTACTGTACTAACATCCTAATACAGTGTTCGACATCAACCCGTCCGATGCCGCGCCGATCTGGCGGCAGATCGAGGAGGGCATCCGGCGGATGATCACGCTCGGCACGTTGGAGCCGGGCGGCG
>DASYSN010000646.1:0-13324 GCA_036003305.1 Thermoanaerobaculia bacterium | reverse complement strand
GACTCGTGTGCGAAGAACTTCGCGAGGCGCCAGACGGCGTCGACGATGCAGACGGATTCGTCGAGCACGATGATGCCGGCGGAACCGAGCATCGATCCGGCTTTCATGAGAGCGTCGAAGTTGAGCGGGAGGTCGATCTCGTCGGGCGTCAGCATCGGCGCCGACGCGCCGCCGGGGATGACGGCTTTCAGCTTGCGGTTCTCGGTGATCCCGCCGCAGTGGTCGTAGATCAGCTCTTTGATGGTGATGCCCATCGGGAACTCGTAGACGCCCGGCTTCTTCACGTTGCCGGAGACGCAGTAGAGCTTCGGGCCGGTGTTGCGCGGCGTGCCGAAGCTCTTGAACCACTCCGCCCCGTTCTTGACGATGAGCGGCACGCAGGCGAGCGTCTCGACGTTCTGCACAACGGTCGGTCCGCCGAACGCGCCGACCAGCGCCGGGAACGGCGGCTTGACGCGCGGCTGGCCGCGATGTCCTTCGATGGACTCGATGAGGCCTGTCTCCTCGCCGCAGATGTACGCGCCTGCACCGCGGGCGACGGTGATGTCGAAGTCGAAGTTCGATCCGAAGATCCCCTTGCCGAGGAAACCTTTCTCGCGTGCTTCGGCGAGCGCTTTCTCGAGGACTGTCGCGCCGTAGTAGAACTCGCCGCGGATGTAGATGTACGCCATCGGATTCGAGCCGATCGCGAATCCGGCGATGATCATCCCCTCGATCAGGAGGTGCGGGTCCTTCTCGATGAGGACGCGGTCTTTGAACGTGCCCGGCTCCGACTCGTCCGCGTTGCAGAGGAGGTACGTCGGCTTCGGCGCGTTTTTCGGAACGAAGCCCCACTTGTTGCCGGTCGGGAAGCCCGCGCCGCCGCGTCCGCGCAGTTCGGAGTCCTTGACGAGCTGCACGATCGCGTCGGGCGCCATCTGCAGCGCCTTGCGCGCGTCTTCGTAACCGCCGGCCTCCATGTAGACGTCGATGGAGGTCGAGTTCGGCTTGTCGATGTTCGCAGTGAGGACTTTGATGGGATCCATTAGGTCAGCCGCGTCAGAAGCTGGTCCATCTTCTCGACGTTCATATTCTCGTGGTAGTCGTTGTTGACCTGGACGACGGGGGCGGTGCCGCAGGAGCCGAGGCACTCGACCTCGACAACTGTGTATTTGCCGTCCTTCGTCGTCTCGCCGGGCGCGATGCCGAGCTTGTCGCACAGCCCTTCATAGATGTCGTACGCGCGGTTCACCATGCACGAGAGGTTCGTGCAGACCTGCAGGTGGTACTTCCCGACAGGCTTCTGGTTGTACATGTTGTAGAAGGAGACGACGCCGAAGACGGTCGCCGGCGAGAGATTGAGCAGGTCGCCGACGTAGTGCACGACCTCCGGCGAGATCCAGCCCCAGACCTCCTGCGCGAGATGCAGCGTCGGCAGGAGCGCGGCTTCCGTCGTCGGGTAGCGCGTCAGGATGTGGTCGAACTTCGCTTTCGCATCAGGCGGAAACGCGACCGTCTTGGTCGCATCGGCGAAGCGGTCCTTCGCGTATGGGTTGTCAGGATGGAGATCGGCCATCGGTGATTACTTCCAGTCGAACGCTTTCTTTTTCCAGACGTAGACGTAGCCGACGCCGAGCAGCACGATGAAGACCAGCATCTCGCCGAAGAGGAACATCCCCGCCCCGCCTTTCGAGGCGTCGCGGTAGATGACCGCCCACGGGTAGAGGAACGCCGCCTCGATGTCGAAGAGGATGAACAGCATCGCGATCTGGTAGAAGCGGACGTTCACCCGCTTCCGGTTCGTGTCGAGCATCGGCACGCCGCTCTCGTACGGCGACAGCTTGGACGGATTCCGCTGGTGCCGGCCGACAATCCAGTTCAGGCCGAGGAATCCGCCCGCCAGGGCGACCGCGACGATGAGCATCAGGAGGATGGGGATGAAACTGTGGGTCATGAGGCGGGGCGGATGCTATTTCGAAACCAGACGAGAGACAAGGACCGCGACTACGCGGCGTTGTCGGTGAGGTACGCCATCGCGGTCTCGCGCGAGTCGAAGATCTTGAAGACGGTGTCGAGCTTCGTGATCTTCAGCAGCGCCAGGATGCGGTGCGACGGCTTGACCAGCGCCATTTTGCGCTGGCGGTCCTCGAACTTCTGGAGGTAACCGATCAACTCGCCAAGACCGGTGGAGTCCATGTAGTTGATCGCTTCGAAGTTGATCATCACGGGGCCGGTCTCGTCGTTGAGGACCTTCTCGAGATAGCTCGAGAATTCACGGGCGCTCTCCCCCAGCTTGATGACGCCCTGGATGTCGAGCACCGTCACGTCGTTGACGCGGTTTTTGATGATGTTCATACGTTCGTGCGCGAAGTGTATTCAAACCCTCACTTTGCGTCTACCCGCGCGCCGATGCGATTCGTCACGAGCGACACAATCGAGAGGAGAACGGCGCCGATGATCGCCCACCAGAAGCTCTCGATCCGGAAGCCGGGGACGAAGAACGCCGTCAGCTCCAGCATGATCGCGTTGATGACGATGAGGAACAGCCCCAGCGTCACGATCGTGATCGGGAACGTGAGGAAAACGAAGATCGGCCGGACGATCGCGTTCAGCAGGCCGAGGACCAGCGCGGCGACGAGCAGCGTCACGATCGACCGGTAGTGGAAGTGGCGCGGCAGGACCGTCACGACGATGAAGAGTGCCAGGGTGTTGGCGAGCCACCGAATGATCAGACCCATGATTCCTTCACCTCGATCTTCCGTTTCGCCAGCTCCGCCATGAAGCGGTCCGGCGGGACGCAGCGCTCCTGCGGCAGGGCGCCTTTCTTTGCGATGTCGCCGCGGCCCATCATCAGCGCCACGATGGCGGCGGGGAACGCGGTCGTCCGCATCATCGCGGAGAGTCCGGTCGCCGGGTCGAACGCATCGATGATGTCGTAGCGAAGGGTTTTGCCGTCTCCTCTGAACTCAACGCGGACGAGCACGTAGTCGGGCTCGTCGTGCGGCAGGGTGCGGACGAGGAGATCGCTGAACACGCGCCGCGGAACGATGCTCTCGCCGCCGACCTCGATCGGCGTGCTGCTGCAGAGGCCGAGGTCGATCATCGTCTTGAACTTCGCGCAGTGGCCGGCGTAGCGGATCGTCTTGTAGTCGAGATCCTGCACCTTTCCGAAGAACGTCTCGGGAAGCGTCGACGTGCCGCCGGAGGTCTGGAAGGCTTCCATTACGCCGAACGGCGGCGGGAACTCGAGCGACTCGACCTCGGTCATCGATTCGACTTCGACGATCTTGCCGCCGCGGATCACACGCGCCTGCTCGATGTACTCGTTGATGAGTCCCTCGACGCTGAAGACCATCTGATAGTCGAGCGGCGGCTTCGGGTGCTGCGGCAGGCCGCCGACGCGAATGTGAATCTCGTCGAGCGTGGTGAACCGTTGCGCCCCGTGCGCGACGAGCACCGCGACCATGCCCGGCGCGAGGCCGCAGTCGGGGATGACGTTGATGTTCTTGCGGCGGGCGTCGGCGTCGAGAGCGAGCTCCGCGGCGACAACGTCGTTGTTGCCGCCGAGGTCGCAGAAGTTCGTGCCGGCCTCGATGGCGCACTTCGCGAGATGCTCGTTGAGCTTGTAGACGACGCAGGAGAGGGCGGCACCGTGTCCGCGCATCAGGCCGATGACGGCCTCACGATCGCTGACGTCGACGTGCACCGGCCGCGCCTTCGCGCCGACCCGCTGCGCGACTTCGCGCGCCTTGGCGACGTCGATGTCGGCGACGGTCACCTCGTCGACGTCGGATTGCTGTGCGAAATCGAAGGCGGCGCCGAGACCCATGCGGCCGGCACCGAGTACGAGCATTTTCATGGCGGCGGATTGTAGCTGGGAGCTAATGAATGTACTGCTCGATCGACGTCAGGAACGTCTTCACGTCGATCGGCTTCGAGATGTAGCCGTCGCAGCCAGCCTCGAGGAAACGGTCCTTGTCGCCGCGCATGGCGTGCGCGGTGAGGGCGAGAATCGGGATGCGGTTCGTGCGCTCGTCGGACTTCATCTCGCGAACGACGGAGAGGCCGTCCATGCCGGGGAGGTGAATGTCCATGAGGATCAGGTCGGGACGCTGCGTGTCGCTCCGGGTGAGCGACAGAGCTTCTTCGCCGCTCGTCGCCTTGACGATCTCGTAGCCGCCCTCCTCGAGCAGATACTCGACGAGCTGCATGTTCATGTCGTTGTCTTCGACAACGAGGACCGTCCGGTGACCGACCATTGCTGGAGTGCGATCAGTTTATCAGCCTTGCGGCTTCTGAGGGGTGACCACCGGCGAGTTCGCGGCGAAGTACTTCGGGTCCTTTTCCACGCGCGCGGTCTTCTCCAGCTTTTCGATCGCCGCGCTGACCGCGTCCTGCTGCAGCTTGCGGACGATCATCGGCTTTACCTGCTCGTACGGCGCGGGGAGACGGTCGTCGAGCCGGAAGATGTGGATCCCGAACTCGCTCTTGATCGGCTGACTGATCTCGCCCGGCTTCATCTTGTCGACGACCGCCTGGATCTCCGGAGGCAGCATTCCGGGCTGCACCTGGCCGAGCTTCCCGCCCAGCACTCCCGTGGTCGTGTCATCAGAGAGCTGCGCCGCCGTCGGTCCGAAAAGCGAGCCGGTGTGCAGCTTCACCTCGATCGCCTGCGCCTTCTGCATCGCCTGCCCTTCGGTGAGCGACTGGCCATCCTTCGGCGGGATTCGTCCGCCGCGGTAGGCAACGACGATGTGGCTCAGATCGGCGGTGCCGAACTCGCCCTTGTGCTTCTCGTATTCGGCCCGCGCCTGAGCGTCCGTGGGGTTCGGCGCGATCTTCTGGAGCGCGTATTCGTCCATGACGTTCGTGAGCCCGAACTTCATCTTCGCCTGAACGTCGGGGTCGTTATCGCCGCCGAGCTTCCGCCCCTCCTGCTCGACGACCTTCATCCGGATGAACTGGTCGGCGATCTTCTTCCGCGCTTCCGACTGGTTCGCCATGAGCCGGATGTTGTCGGGCAGCGTGCTCAGGAACATCTGAAACTCGGCTTCGGTCACCGGCTCGCCGTTGACGCGCATGATGACGTTCCCCTTCGGCGCCAGCACCCCCGTCGGAGCAGCGCCCGCCGACGGGTGTGTCGCCACCACCGGCGAGGCAGGCGGCGGCGTGAGCGAGTGCATCTTCACCGCGCCGAAACAGACGGCGATGATGGCGATGACGACTATGGCGGCGACGGAGAGATCACGAGTCATGGCCCCCGCAGAGTATCAGAGCGCGGTGACTCAATGCGTCGCATGCGCCTTGGATGAAACGAGAACGTTATTGTTCACCGGCTTCAGCGTCTTCAGATAGGCCCAGATGTCCCTGAGATCGCGATCGCTCATGTGGGCGAAATCGGGCCACGGCATCGGCGGCAGGATGTCGGTTCCCTCCGGTTTCTTGCCGGTGCGCATGGCGCGGATGAACGACGCCTCGTCGTATCGCTTCCCGAGGCCGGTGACCCGATCCGGAGTCAGGTTGGCGGCGTAGCTCACGCCCCACGGTCCGTACCACGCAGTAAGGTCGCCGGACACGGCGATCTCGCCCATGTGCGCCGGCTTCTCGGGCGCCGGGGTCGTTGCCGGACGGCCCGAGAGAAGGTGAGCCGGATCGGGCTCCATCGATCCGGGATGCACCTTCGGCGAGTGGCAGTCGTTGCATCCGATGATGGTCACGAGGTAGCGGCCACGCTCGACGCTGCTGTTGACCTTCGCGGCGGCCGGTTTAGCCTGAACGCTCTCATCGCAGCCGGCTGCAAAGACGCCGACGGCGAGGATCACGATTGCGCAGGGGATTCGTTTCACACTTCCTCCTTTCCAATTGCCAGTCGAAAGACGTTCTCGATGCGGTAACTGCCGTCGCACCGCCGGAACGGCGCGATCGATTCAAAGACAGCGTCGCGGACGCGTGGCTCACCCGCCGCGTCGATGGCGCGGGCGACGGTTCCGCCGGTCATCAGCGCGCGGAGCGCGGTGCCGGCATCGCGGTACGTCCACGCGCAGTTCACCTCGCGCATCGCCCACATCGTGAGGCCCGCCGACTCGAAGAGCGTTCGGAGCGCCATCGGTTCGGAGAACGACCACGGTCCGCCGATATCGGAGGCGGCCGCCGGCACGAAGGTGCCGAGCGCGGCGATGTACGGTGCGGCCTCGCATCGCTCCGGCTCGGCCCATGCCGCCACGGCGATGCAGCCGCCGGGACGCGTCACCCGCGCCGCTTCACGCAACGCGTCGACGTCCGAGGCGGCGTACTGCAGCGAGTTGAAAAAGGTGACGAGATCGAATGAGGCGTCCCGCCATGGCAGCTTCTGCATGTCGCCCAACCGGAAATCGACTCCCGGCGTGCGCCGCCGCGCGACGGCGAGCATCTCGGCCGAGGCGTCGAGACCCGCGACGGTCGCCATGCGGAAGGCAGCCATGCTCGCGGCCAGCCCGGCGCCGCATCCGACGTCGAGATAGTTCGTTCCCTTCGCGACGCCGCATTTGGCGAGCGCCGCCTCGAACAGCGGTTCGCTGTAGTGTTCCTGGAGCTCCGCCCACTCCGCCGCTCGCGCTCCCCACGATGCTCCTTGTTTTGCAGCGGTGCCGTCGATCTCAATGGCGGTCATGTTTGTCCCGCGCATCAACATCGTTGATGTGGAGCGGGGAAACATCGGGTGACTCCCCTATTTCGCGCCGAACGCCGGGAGCGCAGCGGCCTCGACGCGATTCCGCGCGCCGAGCTTGCCGAGGATGCTGCTGACGTGATGCTCGACGGTCTTGGGGCTGATGAAGAGGCGCTCGCCGATCTCGGCGTTCGAGAGCCCGGCCCGCATGAGGTCGAAGACCTGACGCTCGCGGCGGGTAAGCGACTCAGCGCTTCGCGGTGTCGGACGTCCGCGTACGCCGAGGGAGCGCAGCAACTGCGCGGCTCGGTCGGCGTGAGCGTTCGCGCCCAGGCGGTCGAAGGCGTCGAAAGCGATCCGGGCATCGAAAGCGGCGGTGTCGCGATCGCTCTCCGCCATCTGCTCCGCGAGCTCGAGCCGGCACACCGCGGCGTCAAATCGCATCGAAGCCTGGTCGAACAGCTCGGCGGCGCGCTCCATCGCGGCGCAGTCGAGATCCACACGCGCGGCAGCACGGACCGCGAATGCGCGAAATGGCGTGCGGTTCGTCCGTTCGGCGACGGCGGCAAGGCGTGACGCGGCGACGCGAGCCTGTTCCGCGTCGCCAAGCGCGAGCATCGCGATCACGAATAGATCGAGCAACGGCACCGCTGTGAGCGCATCCTCCGCAGTATCGCGGAGTGAGCGGCGCAACACGACGGCCGCTGTCGGCGCGTTTCCCGTCGCAAGCTCGAGGGCCGCAACCGCTTCGGCCGCCGATCGTTGATTCTCGATGCCCGTCAGCAGCGATCGCGCTTCATCGAAGCGTCCTTCGCGGACGCGAAGGAGCGCCAGCCGCGCCAGTGCCGCCACGCGCATCGACGGATAGTTCTCGTCCGACACGGCGGCCGCGGCCAGCAACTCCTGCTCGGCCTCGCACCATCTTCCGACCGTGATGAGCGCTCCGCCGAACAACGTCCGGCAGTAGTTCATCATCGGCGTGCAGTGGTGGCGGCGGCAGAAGTCGTCGACGATCCCGAACCACTCCCAGAGGCGAACGTAGTCGGCGGCGCGCTCGCAGGCGCTGAGCATGTTGCAGCAGGTGTCTCCGATGAACGGAAGCTGCCGCATCTCGCCGCCCGTCGCCGCAGCGACCGCTTCGTCGAGTTGCCGCATCCCCTCGTCGATGCGGCCGCGAGTCACGAGAGCGCGTCCGAGCTCGCTGCGCGCGAACATCTCGAAGTCGATGTCGCCGAAGTCGCGGGCGATGCCGAGGGCGCGGGCGGCGTGGCACTCCGCGGTCTCTGCGTCGGCCGCTTTCTTCGCGCGCATCAGCTCGACGTAAGCTCGTTCGATCGTGGGCCCGGCCTCCTCGGCGAGGCTTTCGGCGCGCGCAAGCCAGCCGTCCGACGCGGCGGCATTGCCGAAGCTGGCGAGCAGGCGCGAGATCCATGTGGCGTTGCGGATCGCGGTGGCCGCATCGCCCGCCGCCCGTGCCAGCACGTATGCCCGCTCCCGCATTCGGACGGCCTCGGCGACGTCGTCGAGCCACCAGAGCGCCTGGCTGAGACCCTCACAGGCTTCCGCCGACTCCGCATCCTGCAACGCGTTTTCGTACAGCGTTCGGGCGTCTATCCAACGTCCGGCGGCGAGCGCGTCGCGAGCGGCGCAGAGGGAACGTTCCATGGTCTCCAATATAAATCAGGGAACGGATGGGGAAACTCCCCGATTCTTTCCGCCGCGCCGCTGCCGAGAATCGTCAAAGGAGGACTTCTGACATGCAGCAATACGATGCAATCGTGATTGGCGCGCGGTGCGCGGGCTCGCCCGCCGCGATGCTCCTGGCGCGGCGGGGGTACAAAGTGCTGGTCGTCGATCACGCCACTTTCCCCAGCGACACGCTCTCGACGCACATCATTCAGCCGCTCGGTGTCGCGGCGTTGAAGCGCTGGGGATTGCTGGATCGCGTGGTCGCGACCGGCTGCCCGGCGATCCGCCAATATGTGTACGACTTCGGTCCGGTGACGATCGCCGGCTCGCCCGGAACGGAGGAGTCGCCGGTCGCGTACGCACCACGCCGGACCGTGCTCGACAAGATCCTGGTCGACGCGGCGGCCGAAGCGGGCGCCGAGGTCCGCGAAGAGTTTTCGGTCGACGAAATCCTCTTTGATGGCGAGCGGGTGGTTGGGATACGAGGCCGCTCCAAAGGCGGCGAGCGGGTGACTGAGCGCGCGCGCGTCGTCATCGGCGCCGACGGCCGCCACTCGCTCGTGGCGCGAGCGGTCAGTCCGGCGGAGTACAACGCGCGGCCGCCGCTCCAGGGCGGCTACTACACGTATTTCAGCAATCTCCCGGTCGACGGCCGGTTCGAGATCTACATCCGACCAAGCTGCGGGTTCGGCGTCGCACCGACGAATGACGGACTGACGATGGTGGTGGCCGGCTGGGCCATCGCCGATTACGAGGAGAAGAAGAAGGACTACGCCGCCAATTACCGGAAGACGCTCGAAGCCGTTCCGGCGTTCGCGGAACGGCTCCGCGCGGCGAAACAGGAGGAGCGGTTTCGCGGCGGCTTCACGCCGAACTTCTTTCGGAAGCCGTACGGCGCCGGATGGACACTCATCGGCGATGCCGGCTATGAGAAGGATCCGATCACCGCGCAGGGGATCACAGATGCCTTTCTCGCGGCGGAACGCTGCGCCGAAGCGCTCGGCGAGGTATTCGCCGGAAAGCGGTCCTTCGACGAGGCGATGGCGGGTTATCAACGCGACCGCGACGAACGGGCGATGCCGGTCTATGAGCTCACCTGCCAGATTGCCGCGTTGCAGCCCCCTCCCCCGGAGATGCAGCAGTTCCTCCGCTCGATCGAAGGCAACCAGCCGGCGATGGACCAGTTCGCGCGGATGAACGCCGGGACGACGTCGAACGCCGGCGCGCTAACTCGTTGACGCTCTCGCTCAACTTGAATATGCTCCGCGCGCTTGTGAATTCGTTCACTTGCACCTCGCCCAACGGACGCCTTGGTCCGTTCACTGCACGCTGCGAAACACCAAAATGGCCAAAGTCACCATTGACGGAATCGAAGTCGAAGTCCAGGAGGGGATGAACGTCATCGAGGCTGCAAAAGCGGCCGACATTCACGTCCCTCACTTCTGCTACCACCCCTCGCTGAGCGTCGTCGGGCAGTGCCGCATGTGCCTCGTCGAGCTCGAAGGCGTGCCGAAGCTGCAGGCCGGCTGCGCGACCCCGGTCAAAGACGGGATGAAGGTCAACGTCTGGAACGAGAAGGTCGACAAGGCGCGCAAGGGGCAGATGGAGTTTCTCCTCATCAACCATCCGCTCGACTGCCCGATCTGCGACAAGGCGGGCGAGTGCCCCCTGCAGGACTACTCCTTCAACTACGGCTCGGTGAGCTCGCGCTACGGCGAGTTCAAACGCACCTACCCCGGCATGGACCGCACGCCGATCGGGCCGCACGTCGTGCAGAACATGAATCGCTGCATTCACTGCACGCGCTGCATCCGTTTCTGCGCGGAAGTCACGAACACCAACGAGCTGGCGTTCTTCAAGCGCGGCGCGTCGACGCAGGTCGGCGTCTTCCCCGGCGTCCCGCTCGACAACTGGATGTCGGCGTGCGTCACCGACATCTGCCCGACCGGGGCGCTCACGACGCGCGAGTTCCGCTTCGAATCGCGCGTCTGGAACCTCGACTCCACCGAGTCGGTATGCAACGGCTGCGACGTCGGATGCAACATCTTCATCGGACACCGCACCGGCCAGATCTTCCGCTACCGCCCGCGCGTGAATCCCGACGTCAACGACCATTGGCTGTGCGACTACGGCCGCTTCTCGCATGAGCGCTACGACACGGACCGCGTGGTCGTCCCGAAGGTCCGCACCGAGGACGACTACCTCGGCATCTCGACGTGGAATGAAGCGCTCGAGGCGATCGGCTCGGCGCTCGCGGACGCGAAGAACGTCGCCATGATCGCCTCGGCGAACATGACGAACGAAGAAGCGGCGGCGGCGAAGGAGCTGGCCGAGGAGGTCGGCGCCTCGATCGGCGTCATCGTCGACTCGATCGGCCCGATCAAGATGAAGTCGCGCACAGAGTGGCTGCTCGGCACGCAGGCCGCCCCGAACTTCCGCGGCGTTTCGAAGATCGTCGGTTCGTCGAACATCGAGGATCTTCTGAACAAAGGCGCCGAGGGAATCGACGTCCTCTACGTCACCGATGCCCTCTTCTCCGAAAGGACGAACGATCCGGCGGTCGTGGCGAACCTCCGCAAGGCGAAGTTCCTCATCGTTCATTCATGGGACGCGGCGCATCCGCTCTGCGACGTCGCCGACGTCCTTCTCCCCTCCACGATTCACGCGGAGAAGGAAGGGACGTTCACGAACCTGCAGAACCGCGAGCAGCAGATTTTCCAGGCGTACCCCGCGAAGGGGCAGGCGGTCGGCGACGACGAGATCTTTCGCCGAGTCTTGAGCAGCATCCCGAAGGCGGCGGCCGCGGCGGCAGGCGCATAGAGACGGCATGGCATTCGACGCGACGGACGTCGCCCTTTCGGTCCTGAAAATCGCGATCGTGCTTCTCGCGATCCTCAACGTCACGCCGATCATGGTGTGGGTCGAGCGGCGCGGCAGCGCGCTGATCCAGGATCGTCCCGGCCCGAACCGCGTCGGCCCGTTCGGTCTCTTCCAGTCGTTCGCCGACGCCCTGAAGTTCATCCTCAAGGAAGACATCGTCCCCGCGGCGGCGAACAAGTTCCTCTACACGCTTGCGCCGGCGATCGGACTCCTTCCGGCGCTCACGACGATCGCGGTCGTGCCGTGGGGACGGCCGTTCCTGCTGCACAACCTCCACCTCTTCGGCCGGACGTTCTTCGAGCAGCCCCGCGTCTTCGAGCCGATCGTCGCCGACATCAACATCGGCATCCTGCTCGTCTTCGCGCTGGCGTCGCTGTCGGTCTACGGCATCGTCACCGCCGGCTGGTCGTCGAACAACAAGTACTCGCTCTTCGGCGGCATCCGTGCCTCGGCGCAGATGATCTCGTACGAGCTCGCGCTCACGCTCGCCGCGGTCAGCACGCTGCTGGTGGCCGGCTCGCTGCGGCTGACGGAAGTCGTCTGGCGGCAGACCGGGTACTTTGTCCTGTTCGACACCGTCAAGATCCCGGCGTGGAACATCTTCTCGCCGGCGATGTGGCTCAGCGCGGTGGTCTTCATCGTCTCCGGGTTCGCCGAGACGAACCGGCTGCCGTTCGACTTCGCGGAAGCGGAAGCGGAGCTCGTCGCCGGGTACCACACCGAGTACTCGTCGATGAAGTTCGCGCTCTTCTTCATGAGCGAGTACATGGCGATGACGACGATGTCGGCGCTCATCGTCACCCTTTTCTTCGGCGGCTGGAGCATCCCCTGGTACGTTCCGCCGCCGACGTTCCTCGGATTTCTGCTGACGGCCCTCGTCTTCGTGGCGAAGGTCGCATTCATGCTCTTCGTCTTCGTCTGGATCCGCTGGACGATCCCCCGGCTCAAGTACGACATCCTCATGAAGATCGGTTGGAAGGTGTTCCTCCCGCTGGCGCTCGCAAATCTGTTGATCGTGGCGCTCTTCATCGCGAAAGGGTGGATCTGACGCGATGTTCGAGTACGTGATCTTCTTTTTCTTCGCCGCGGTGGCCGTGATCTTCGCGCTGGTCGTGATCACGAACCGGAACCCGGTGGTCAGCGCGCTGTCGCTGGTCGTGTCGTTCTTCGCGCTGGCGGTGATGTACGTGCTGCTCGACGCGCCATTCCTCGCCGCGCTGCAGGTGATCGTCTACGCGGGCGCGATCATGGTGCTGTTCCTCTTCGTGATCATGCTGCTCAACCTGCAGCATGCGCCCGAGCCGGCGACGCATCCGATCCAGCAGTTCCTCGGCTACACCACCAGCGCGGCCTTCGCGATCTCGCTCGTCTACTACCTGCTGAAGTACGCCGCGTACACGGTTCCCAGCAGCCCGTTCTACACCGACGCGCGGATGATCGGCGTGGCGCTGTTCGAGTCGTACATCTTCCCGTTCGAGATGGTGTCGATCCTCCTGCTCGCTGCGATCGTCGGAGCGCTGCTCCTCAGCGCGCGCGCGATCCCGGCTCGCGTCAACGAGGTCTCGTCGTGATTCCGACCAACTGGTTCCTGATCCTCAGCGCGATCCTCTTCGCCATCGGCGTCTGCGGCGTGCTGACGCGAAAGAACGGCATCACCATCTTCATGTCGATCGAGCTGATGGTGAACGCCGTGAACCTGACGTTCCTCGCCTACGCGAGGCAGTTTCATCAGCTCCACGGACTGATCTTCGTCTTTTTCGTAATGGCGATCGCGGCCGCCGAAGCGGCGGTCGGGCTCGCCATCTTCATCTCGCTCTTCCACCACCGGGAAACGATCGACGTGGACGAAGCGAATCTGATGCATTGGTAGGAGTGCTTAGTGGGTAGTGCTTAGTGCTTAGTGCTTAGGATCCCTGAATCGACCTTCCTAAGCACTAAGCACTACGCTCCAAGCACTTGATTGGCGTAGAGGTCGCATCGTTGTCCCACGGAGAACAACGATGGACAAGACCGACAAGCTCATTGACTGGAGAGAAGACGAGAGGCAGGACCGCGATCGCGACGGTATCGATGACCGCATCGAGCCGCCGATTCCGGACGTCTCGGCAGGGTCGCGCAAGCTCGCGGAAC
>DASYSN010000645.1:0-2625 GCA_036003305.1 Thermoanaerobaculia bacterium | reverse complement strand
TGCTGGAGCAGGACCTCGATGACCTCATCGTGGAGCGCGACGTCCTCGGCCTGCTGAAGCGCGCGCGCAACATCAAGGAGATTCAATTCGTGAATGGGCTGAAGCCGGGACAGTTGACCGCGGCGCTCGAAGGGGAGCCGGTGGGGACGATCATCTATCGGGGCGACGCGGCATGAGCGCGCATCACGTCCCCTCGCCGCTGATGCGCGAGTCGCTGGTCGACAGGAACCTGCTCGCCGGCACCGAGTCGCCGGTGCGCGCGATCCTGCCGAATCTGAACGTGGTTCAGATCGGCGGGCTGTCGATCATGGATCGCGGCAAGACGGCGCTGCTGCCGCTGCTCGACGAGATCGTCGCGAATCAGGCGAAGCATCAGCAGGTCATCGGCGTCGGCTCCGGTGTCCGCTCGCGGCACATCCTGTCGGTCGGGCTCGATCTCGGATTGCCGACCGGCGCGCTGGCGACGCTCACCGCCAAAGACTCCGCGCAGAACGCGTACATGGTCTCGTGCCTCCTGGCGCAGCACGGATTCGTCTACCTCGAGGCGCCGTTCATCGTGCAGCTTCTGCCGGCGATGCTCGCGGCGGCGCGCGGCGCTGTCTTCAACGGCATTCCGCCGTATGCGTTGTGGGAGCACCCGCCGGCCGTCGGCAAGCTCCCGCCGAACGGCAGCGACGCCGGGTCGTACCTGATCGGCGAGGCGTTCGGCGCCCGCAAGATCATCCTGCTCAAGGACGTCGACGGCCTTTACACCGCCGACCCGAAGACGAATCCGGATGCGACGTTCATCCCCGACATCAGCGCCGCCGACCTCCTCGCCATGCACCTCCCGACCCTCCCGATCGAGCCGGTCGTCCTCGACCTGCTGACGCGGGCCAAACTGGCCCACACCATCCACATCGTCAACGGCCTCGTCCCCGGCAACCTCACCCGCGCGCTGGAAGGCGAGCCCGTCGGATCGGTAATCCACCGGTAATAACTCCGTCATCCTGAGCCGCGTAGACGGCGAAGGATCTCCAGATGCGCGGCAGGTGGCTCGTGCGGCGAATTTTGAGATCCTTCGCCGCGCTACGCCGGCTCAGGATGACGGAGTTGTTCGGGGCATCGGCGCGAGGCCGCCCACCATCGCCGCGAACACCTTCTGGATGGTCTCGTTGTCGAACGGCCGCGGCTTGTGCGTGCGCTCGGCAATAAGCGCGTCGCGGATCATGCCTTCGGCGCAGCCGAGGGTGGCGGAGCAGATGGCGGTGGGGTCGAGATCAGAGCGGAAGGAGCCGTCCTCCTGCCCGCGCTGGATCAACTGATTCAGCAGTTCGGTGAAGCGCTTGAATCCCTCGGAGAGGACGACGTCGTTCCCACGAACGCGGCGACCTTCAAAGAGAAAGATGAACGCCGCATCGTGATCGCGGCCGAAGGCGGAGACGAAGAGGGACAGCAGCCGCAGAATCGCTTCGCGTCCATGCTCCGCGCCGGAGATCTGGGCCGCAATTCCCTCGGACAACCCCGACCACGTCTCGTTGAAGATCGCCTCGAGCAGTCCGCTCTTCCCGCCGAAATAGCGCATGAGCTGCGATTCCGAGGTGCCGGCCTCGCGGGCGATGGCGGCGGTCGACGTCTGCTCGTACCCGTTGCGGCTGAAGAGCATTTTGCCCGCCGTCATCAGGCGCATGCGCGACGTTTGAGTGTTGTCGAGATCCACATGCGGAGCGTAGGTCGGGAGGTGAGCTACGTCAAGGTAGCGCTACTACCACCTGGTGCGCGGGAACGCGAACCCCTCATCCGCCTTCGGCACCTTCTCCCCTCTCACGAGGGGAGAAGGGTCTCGAATTGATAGATCTCGCGAGATTCATGTTCGAGTGCCCTTCTCCCCCGGTGACGGGGGAGAAGGTGCCGAAGGCGGATGAGGGGGGCTACAGCTCCGCCGACCGCGTGTCGATCCGCGTCCGGATCATCGCGGCAAACGCCTCGAAACTCAGGTCATTTTCCTTCGTGCCGTCGCGTTTGCGGAGCGAGACCGTCTGGTTGGCGACCTCGCGATCGCCGAGGACCAGCATGTAGGGGATCTTCTTGAGCTGACCCTCGCGGACCTTCGCGTTCATCCGCTCGGCGCTGAAATCGGCCTCGCTGCGGATGCCGGTGGCGACGAGGCGGTCGCTCAGTTTGCGCGCGTACTCGTGGTGCGCGTCCCCGATCGGGATGATGAGCACCTGGCGCGGCGCGAGCCACACCGGGAAGTTCCCGGCGTAGTGCTCGATGAGGAATCCGATCATCCGTTCGTGCGTGCTGAGCGGCGCGCGGTGGATGCAGAGGGGCGTCGCGTGTTTGCCTTCGGGCGTCACGTACGTGAGGTTGAATCGCTCCGGCACCGCGAAGTCGACCTGGTTGGTCGCGAGCGTGAACTCTTTTCCGATCGCGCTCCACACCTGCACATCGATCTTCGGCCCGTAGAACGCCGCCTCGTCTTTTTCCTCGACGAACGGCACGTCGCCGCTGCGCATCGCGCCGCGCACCATCTCTTCCGTCTCGAGCCAGAGCCGTTCGTTGTCGACGTACTTCTTGCCGAGCCCGCGCTTGTGGTGGGTCGAGAGGCGCATCACGTACTTCTCGATGCCGAAGAGGTTGAAG
>DASYSN010000644.1:0-3077 GCA_036003305.1 Thermoanaerobaculia bacterium | reverse complement strand
TTCGACATCGGCGTCCCGCAGTTCATCGCGAACCGGGCGATGGGAAGGGCGGGGCTGGCCGGCGCGATGACGATGGGACTCCTCGTCGGCATCGTGGCGGCGCCGTGCGTCGGCCCGGTGGTCGTTTCGCTCATCACCCTCGTCGCCAGCATCGGGAAGCCGCTCATCGGCTTCGTGATGTTCGCCGCCCTCGCGCTCGGCCTCGGATTTCCCTATCTCGTCATGCTCAACGCCCTCCCGCGTCCCGGCGAGTGGATGGTGCACGTGAAGAAGTCGATGGGCTTCGTTCTCGTGGCGATGGCCGTCTACTTCCTCCGGCCGCTGATCGGCGAGACGTGGTTCCACTTCGGTGTGGCGGCGAGCCTCCTCGTCGGCGCCGTGTTCCTCGTCCTGATGTCGGCGCGCTCGGCGCAGGCTCGGCCGCTCCGGCTGGCGTGCGCCGCGGCCCTCCTGATCGGCGGCGTCGCGTTCGCGATTCCGACGGGGAAGGGCGGCGCGGAGCTGACCTGGCAGCGTTACGAGCAGGCGTCGATGCTCGGCGTTCCCGCGGCCGAGCCGGCGGTCATCGACTTCTACGCTGACTGGTGCATCCCATGTAAGGAGCTTGACGCAAAGACGTTCAGCGACAAAGGCGTCGCCGCGGAGCTGAAGCGCTTCCGTCGCGTCAAAGCCGACCTCACGCTGCCCGACGATCCGAAGACGAAGGCGCTCACGAAGCAGTACGCCATCGTCGGCGTCCCGACCGTCGTCTTCCTCGACTCGAAAGGCAATGAGCTGCGCGACCTGCGCCTCACCGGCTTCGAGGAGCCGGAGAAGTTCCTGACGCGCGCGAAGCAAGCGCATTGAAAGCATAGACTCGCATGGCCGCAGCATTGAAAGTACTGACGTCGAAGCAGAAGCAGTTCCTGAAGGGTCTCGCGCACCCGCTGGCGCCGATCGTTCGCGTCGGCCGCGGCCGGCTGACGGAATCGGTCATCGAAGAGACGAAGAAGTCGCTCCTCGCGCATGAGCTGATCAAGGTGCGCATCGAGAGCGACGACTCGGCCGAGCGCCGCTCGATCGCGGAGAGCCTCGCGTCGGCCGCTGATGCGGCGATCGCGGGAAGCGTCGGCAAGATCGTGATGCTCTACCGCGAGCGCGAAGAGAAACCCGTCATCAAACTACCGCGGTGACGACTTCGCGCCCGACGTCCCGGCGCCGGCGATGACGCCGGACGGAGCGAGGCTCGACGGCTGCGCCGCAGGCGGCGGATTGACCGGAAGCTGCTGCTCGGGAACGTGGAAGACCCAGGTCGCCTCGAGCCGCTTGCCCGCCTTGTCGGTCGCCCAGATGAGCGCGCGGAGCGACTTTCCCTTCAGCGTCTCGAATGCGTCGCCGAGGATCATCGAGATCGAGCCGTTCTGGGCGTCGTAGGAGAACGGGTTCGCCTTTCCCGGCGTGATCAGCGCCATCCCGATCGACTTCGGATCGAGCGACTCGTGGTTCGGGATCTTGGCCGAGATGACGATCGGCTGCTCGGGCTCGAACACCTGGTTCGGCATCGGCGTGACGTCCTGCACCCGCATCGAGCCGGCGCCGAGGTAACGGCGGAACGCGGCGAAGTCCATCCGCTTGTCGATGACGAACCGCTTCATCCGCAGCGGATCGCTCGCTTTCCTGACGCGGCCGAAGTCGCAGGTGAGTGCCGCCGCATATCCGGCGCGCGCGCACGCGGCCACGAGGTAGTGGTCGTAGTCGCCGTACGGATAGGCGAGGAACGAGACGGTGTGCCCGGTCTCGTGCTCGATCATCTTCTTCGAGCCTTCGAGCTCGCGATCGAGCCACTGGTAATAGTCGCGGTCGTCGAGCGACGCGTGGCGGCGCTTGGTTAGGAACGGATGCGAGAACGAGTGGCTCTCCACGTCGACCCCGGCATCCGACATCTCCTTCACCTGCTTCCAGGTGAGGGCGTGCGAAGTCTGGCCGATGATCCGCGGATAGATGAACACGGTGAACGGGAACCCGAGTTTCTGCATCTCGGGGAAGACCTCGGTGTACGTCGAGCGCCAGCCGTCGTCGATCGTGATGACGACCGCATTCCGCGGGATCGACGCGCGCTTGCCGGTGACGTAGTCGTACAGCTCGCGCAGCGGGATGACGTTGTAGCCGGTCATCGAGAGGTAGCGCATCTGCTGCCGGAAGGCGTCGCGGCCGATCTCCATCCGCGGGTCCTGCGGCGACTCGACGATGTGATAGCAGAGCACGGTACCCGACGGCGCCTCCTCACTCGAGGCAGCATGGGCCGCGGCGTGCCGGTACGGGCGAGCGGATAGAGAGGTAGCCAGAAGGCCAGTGAAGAGAATTGCCTGAAACGCCCGCGCGGTCATGTTGATCCCCGTGAAGTCCCCGTACCGATGATGAATCTCGCCCACCTGCAAGAATGGTGCTTAGTGGTTAGAGCTTAGTGCTTAGGCTGAAGACCGCTTTTCCTAAGCACTAAGCTCTAACCACTAAGCACCCAATTTTACTCGCCCTTCGGAATTCCGCATCGTCCGTTCTGTATTTCTGGAGCAAGTTCGACTAGAGTCTCGCGGTTTCACTCATTCTTTACGGGAGTCGTCCATGGATCGTCAGCATCGGAGAGAGCTCAAGCGCGACAAATTTGTCGACGAAGTCGGCAGCCTGACCACGCGCGCGAGGGAAAACCAGCGCCTGCTCATCACCATCACGGCAGTCGTCGTCGTCCTGGCCGTGATCGGCTACGGCATCTATTTCTACGGCAGTACGCGGGAGCAGAAGGCGCAGGCGGCGCTCGGCGACGCCATCACGGCCATCGACTCGCCGCTGATCCAGCCCGGCACCCCGAATCCCGACGCC
The DNA here is from genome assembly GCA_036003305.1 of Thermoanaerobaculia bacterium. Taxonomy (GTDB): domain Bacteria; phylum Acidobacteriota; class Thermoanaerobaculia; order Gp7-AA8; family Gp7-AA8; genus DASXHZ01. Next base: position 221 of record DASYSN010000644.1, on the reverse strand, counting down.
AAGTACAAGACCGACCAGGAGCGGACCGCCGCCGCCGAGGCGATGTTCCGCGGCGTGCAGAAAGACTACTCGGGGACGAAGGCGGCCGACGTCGCCAACATCTACCTCGCCCGCATCGACGCCTCCAAAGGCGACTCTGCGACAGCGCGGAAACTGTTGTCCGACTTCATCAGCGACCATCCAAAGCACCTACTCGTCGGCGCGGCGCGCTACAGCCTCTA
>DASYSN010000643.1:0-1554 GCA_036003305.1 Thermoanaerobaculia bacterium | reverse complement strand
CGATACGATGCGCGGTACGCCGACCGAGCCGGGACGGATCATGGGCACCGTCGGCTACATGTCGCCCGAACAGATTCGCGGTAGTTCCGGCGACCATCGCTCCGACATCTTCTCCTTCGGAACGATCCTCTACGAGATGCTCTCCGGCCGCCCCGCGTTCCAGGCGGAGTCGCCGATCGAGACGCTCAACTCGATCCTGAAGGACGAGCCGCCCGATTTTTTTGACCTCGGCCTCCGCATCCCCGGCGCGCTCGAGCGGATCGTGCGTCACTGCCTGGAGAAGAACGCGAACGAGCGCTTCCAGTCCGCGCGCGACCTCGCGTTCGACCTCGGCGCCGTCTCCGGCCTCACGTCGCAGATCATGAGCGGCCGCCACTGGCCGCGCGTCGACATGCAGCGAATGGCGACGTGGATCGGATTCGCGATGCTCGGTGCGATCGCGCTTCTCCTCGCGTTCGCGGTCGGAACGCGTTACGGCCGCCGGCCGCCGCCCTCGTATGCGCGCGTGACGTTCCGCAGCGGAACGATCCTCCACGCGCGCTTCTCGCCCGACGGGCAGACAATTCTCTACGGCGCGCGCTTCGGCGGCGGTCCGGTGACGGTGTACTCGGTCCGGAGCGACTCGCCGGAGTCGCGCGACCTCGGGTTCGGCCCGTCCGAACTGCTCGCCGTCTCATCCAACGGACAGATCGCGATCGCGCTGCAGCCGCGCTTCATCGGATATCTCCGCGAGAGCGGAACGCTCGCGCAGGTGCCGATCGCGGGCGGCGCCGCGCCGCGCCGCATCCTCGACGACGTCGAGGCCGCCGACTTCGCTCCGGACGGACGCTCGCTCGCCGTCGTCCGGACGATCGAGGGCCGCTGCCGCCTCGAGTACCCGATCGGAAAGGTCATCTACAGCACGGTCGGGTGGATCAGCCATCCCCGCTTCTCGCCGAAGGGAGACCTGATCGCGTTCATCGACCATCCGTTCACCAACGACGACCGCGGCGGCGTCAGCGTCGTGTCGGTCGACGGCGGCAAGTCGCGGTCGCTGACCGAACAATTCGAGAGCGTGGAAGGGATCGCCTGGGGCCGCGACGGCGACGACATCTGGTTCTCGGCCCATCGCACCACGTCGCCGGGGCGCTCCCTCAACGCGGTCTCCGTTCGCGGATACCTGCGGCTGATCGACACGAACCCCGGCTGGCTGTGGCTGCACGACATCACGCGTGACGGACGGATGCTCGTCTCGCAGCAGGACATGCGCGCCGGGATCATGGCGAACGTTACGGGCGAGAGCCGCGAGCACGATCTCTCATGGCACGACTACTCCGTCGTCCGCGATCTCTCGACGGACGGCAAGACGGTGCTCTTCTCCGAATCAGGCGAAGCGGGCGGTCCGCTGTTCGGCGTCTACATCCGCAGTATCGACGGCTCGCCTGCGATCCGCCTCGGAGACGGCACCTCGGAGTCGCTGTCGCCCGACGGCAAATGGGTGCTCTCGATTCCGCGCAACCGCAAAGCGCCGCAGATCATGATGCTGCCGACCGGCGTCGGCCAGCCGCGCCAGGT
>DASYSN010000642.1:0-1539 GCA_036003305.1 Thermoanaerobaculia bacterium | reverse complement strand
CGGCAGCGAGATGAACCGGCTCGTCAGTCGTCGGGCTGAAGACGTGATGCGTGGCGCGGATGCGGAGCACCGCGAACGCGCAGATCACAACGATGCCGAACCACCAGCTCCTCGGACGAATGGACGAAGCTTATACAATCGACGCGAGTGAAACGCTCCTCCGCTCTCTGGCTCACGTTGATCCTGCTCGTGACGCTGGGGCGGGTTTCCCGGACGTGGCATGTCTTCAGTGTCACGGGCGATGAGCCGGTGAACGTCGCCGCCGGCTACGACTACCTGAAGCACCACAAGTTCGTCGACGTCGAGCACCCGCCGCTGCCGGATGCCTTCTTCGCGCTTCCGCTGCTGAGCGCGCCCGAACCTGACTCGACGCAGTTGCTCCGCCGCGGCAACTCGATCCTCGGCGACTATGGACGCTACACGCGCGGTACCGCGAAAGCGCGTGCCGGAAATCTCGTCTTCGTCGTCATCGCAATCCTCGGCGTTTTCTTCTGGGCGCGTTTCCTCTTCGAGGAGACGGTTGCGGTCATCGCGGCCGCGGTCTTCAGCATGATCCCGCCGTTGCTGGCGTATGCCGGACTCGCTACACCCGACATCGCAGCGACAGGCGCGTTCGCGCTTGCGATGCTCACCTACGACGGCTGGCTCGCACAGCCGACCTGGCGCCGCACGATTCTCCTCGGCGTCGCAGTCGTATTCGGCACACTTTGCAAATTCTCTTTCCCCCTGTTCTTCGTCATCGGCGCCGCGTTTCTGTCGATCGCGCGCGGACGTTTCGGCGGCGTGAAGCGTGCGGCATCTGCGATCGCAATCGCGTTCGTCATCGCGTGGGGCGTTTACCTCTTCTCGCTCGGCACTATGAAGTCGGTCGACCGCCGCTCACGCGAGTGGCTGCGCCACAGCTTTGGTACGTCCGGCATCGAAAGGCACTCGGCGGTACCGGCACCCGCGCTCCTCACCGGCATGCTCGAGGCAGTGCACGACAGGACGATTCACCAGGGGTTCCTGCTCGGCGAATACAGCGAGCGTGGCTGGTGGTACTACTTCCCGGTCGCGCTCTTGGTGAAGACGCCGCTGCCGCTGCTTGCGCTCGCCGTGGCGGGAGCCATTCTCGCCGCGCGCCGCGAAAAGTACGGCGAAGTCGCCGCCATAGCGCTCGGCGTTCTCGCGTTCGCAATGGTGAGCCGCATCAGTCTCGGCATCCGTTACATCCTGCCGGTCTACGTGCCGCTATCGATGCTCGCCGCTTTCGCGATCGTCAGCGGCTGGCAGTTCTCGAAGCGGCACCGCGCCGCCGTTGCCCTCGCTCTCGCCTGGCTCATCGCCGACGGCGTCCTCGCGCATCCGGACTACCTGCCGTGGATGAACGCTCTCGCCGGTCCGCATCCCGAGCTCGTACTCGCCGGCAGCAACTTCGACTGGGGCCAGGACCTCGTCCGCCTCAGGACCGTCTGCCGCGAACGCAAGATCGACCGCCTCGGCGTCCTCCTCGCCGCCTCCGCCGCGAGCGATCAGCTCTGGATGCCGCCATTCGACCCC
>DASYSN010000641.1:0-1945 GCA_036003305.1 Thermoanaerobaculia bacterium | reverse complement strand
ATCTTTCATCCGTTCACGCTCGCCGGCATCTTCGTGTTGAACATCGGGAAGGCGTTCACGTTATCGGTCTGCCTCCGCCTGTTCACGCTGCTATTTTTCACGTTCACGTTCCTACGCGGGCTGCCGGTCACGATCGAAGCTGCAATCTTTGGTGCGGTCGCGTACACGTTCTGCACGTTTCACATCGTGTGGCTGCTGTTTCCGCTCGGCCTGGCGACGATGATGCTGCCGGTCGCACTAACCGGCGCACAACAGGTATTCGCGCACCCGCGCGCCGCCTCGTTCCTGCTCCTGACCATCGGCCTCGGTACTTCAGTCCTCGGCGGACACCCTGAGTCGGCGTTCTGGGTTTGGGTGGTCACGGCTGCCTACGTCGCATGCAACGGAAAGCGATGCGTCAAAGCGCTCTGCCTCGCAGCAGCCGCGTTCATCGCGGCCGCGGCGTTGACGACGTTCGTCTGGATGCCGACGGTCGAGCTTCTGCCCCACATCAGTCGAACAACGCTCATGCGCTCCGAGGTGACGAATCCGCCGAATCACAACCTCGGACCGGAGTGGACGGAGATCCTGATTGCGCCGAACCTTCTCGGCACGGTGCAGACAGGCACATGGAAAGGCCCTTCCACACATCACGGTGCCATCCTCGAGGACTACGGCGAGATGGCTTCCGGATATGCGGGACTGATCACGATCGCACTTGCGCTGTACGCACTTCTCTTCGTCCGGCGGAAGGAGGCGTGGTTCTTCGCCAGTCTCGCGGTGCTGACCTTTCTCACCATTACGGAGATACCGGGATGGCGCGAGTTTGTGCGGCTGATCCCGATTGCCGGTTTGACGCTGCATCAGCGTCTGCGCATTGTTTGGGTGCTCGGAATCGTCGGACTCGCAACACTTGCCCTCGATGCGGCGCCGCTTCGACGGACCATCGTGAGGGTCCTGGTCGGACTCTCGTGCGCGGTGGTCGTCGTTGTTTACGTCGTCGCGAAGCCGGCCGCTCCAGTATCGTGGGTCTCGCTCCTGTTCGCGCTGGCTGCTGGGTTCGTGTTCGCGGCGATGCCGCGTCCGGCGGTCGCGACCGCGGTAACGCTGATCGAACTGCTCGCCGTGACGTGGCGCTACAACCCTTCGTCGGCGCCGCGAGACGTGCTTCCAATGACCGGCGCAATTCAGGCGATGAACGCGCACGGCGCGCCGCGCCGCATGGTCGCTCTCGGATGGTCGTTCCTACCCGACACGCAGTCGTATTACGGGCTCGAGGACGTGAAGAGCACCGACCCGGTGAGCAGCACGCCATACAAACGGTTGATGCTCGGCTTTCTTCACGTACTGCCGGACTATGACGAGACAATCGGGAGCCTTTCGGAGCCGTTCGCCGATTTTCTGAACATCAGTACGGTGTACGCGCCGCCGGACGCCGGGCCGCCGGGTGAGCGGTTCGTCCTTCGTTACCGCGGACCGGACGGCTCCGTGTACGACAACACACGCGCGATGCCTCGCTACTTCATTCCGACGAGCTTCCGCGTGAACGCGAGCGTTGAAATGGCGATCCCGCGGCTGAAGGAGATTCGCGACTTCCGCCAGGAGGCGATCATCGATCACGTACCGGAAGTCATCGGAGAACAAGCGCCGCAGCTCCGTCCTCGAAATGAAGACGACCGCCGTCCGTCCGCACCGGGACGCGTCGAAGTGATCGCATACCGGAACAACTCGACGCTCCTGAGGGTGACGACCACCGGTTGGTCGCTCCTCGCCAGCAGCGACGCGTACTGGCCCGGCTGGCGCGCGTACGTCGATGGCGAGCGCTTGCCGACTCCCACCGTGAATGGCGCGTTCCTCGGCGTGTTCGTTCCGCCAGGAACCCATCAGGTCGAGTTTCGCTACCGTCCCGCGGCGTTCGACACCGGCACTCGCGTGAGTGCCGGTGCCTTACTTCTGATCGCTGCAG
>DASYSN010000640.1:0-3538 GCA_036003305.1 Thermoanaerobaculia bacterium | reverse complement strand
AACGGCTTCTTTGAGGTACCACTCCGTTCGCGCCAGCACTTTGATGAGGATGTTCGAGAGCTTCGGCATCCGCACCGGCGGGATCTCGAGGATGAAGTCGCCGGCGTTGCCCGGCACGAGCTTCGACGCGAGGTATCCGACGAGGAAGATCGTTCCGACGCTGACGCCGACCCACACCATCGTCCCGGCGAAGCCGAGCGGCGCGAGCATGGCGAGGATCACGCCGAGCTGCGCGGAGCAGGGGACGCCGAGCGCGAGGAGGAGCGTAACGATCACCATCTCCTTGCGTGTCTCGAGAATGCGCGTCGTGAGCGTCGCCATCGTGTCGCAGCCGAGGCCGAGGACCATCGGGAGGACCGCCTTGCCGTTGAGGCCCATCTTGCGGAACAGGCGATTGAGCATCGCGGCGAGGCGCGGGAGATAGCCGGAGTCTTCGAGGATGCCGAAGAAGGTAAAGAACGCGATGACGACGGGAAGCACGATGGCGATGGCGTAGGTGAGCGCCATCGTGATCACGCCATACTCGCCGACGAGCAGGTTGCGGATGAACAGGCCGGCCGGACCTTTGGTCGTGGTGGCGTCGACGAGCTTCGTCGCCCAGACGTTGATGTGCTGCTGGAAGATGACGCTTTGGACGAAGTCGACGACCGTTCCGGCCGCGAATTTGCCGACGAACATGTAGGCGACGTAGAGCACGCCGAGGAGGAATGGAACGCCCCAGACGGGATGCATCGTGATGGCGCCGAGCCACTCGCGGAAGCTCGCGCTCGGCATCGTCTGCGCGACCGAGGCGTCGCCGAGGAGTTGATCGACCGCGACGAGGCGGGCGTTCGCAATCGCGTAGCTGAGCGGCTGCGCCAGGCGCGCCTGAGCACGTTCGCGGATGGCGTCGAATTGCGCGAGATGGTCGGCGTCGAGGAACGGTTTCAGCGTCTCGTCGCCCGCGAGTACGGAGAGGGCGATGCCGCGGCTCTCGCCGGTGAGCATGATGATTTCCGCGACCCCGTCCTCGATCGCCTGCGGATACTTCGCCGCGATGTGCGACCGTGCCGCGCGCAACGCTTCGCGCTTCAGGCGCTCGAGGTTCCACCGTCGGAGGGCGCTCGTCGCAACGACCGGAATCCCGAGCGTCTGCGACAGCGCGTTCGGGTCGACTTCGGCCGCGCGCTCCCGCGCCTCGTCGCTCATGTTCAGGCAGAGCGTGAACGGCACGCCGTGTTCGGCGAGCTGCAGCGAGAGGAGCAGCGTGCGGCGGATGTTCGACATGTCGCCGACCTGCACGACGTCCGCGCCGGGCGAGGTGAGGAGGATGTCGCGCGCCACCCGCTCGTCGTCCGACTGCGGGATCAGGCCATTCGTTCCCGGCGTGTCGATCACCAGCCGCGCGCTGCCGGCGATCGTCGCCTTCGCGGTCGTGATCTCGACGGTCGTTCCCGGGTAGTTCGAGACGGTGACGTAGCGGTTCGTCAGGTAGCCGAAGATCAGCGACTTTCCGACGTTCGGGTTGCCGATCAGGAGGAGGCGTGGTTCGGCCGTCAGCGAGTCGGGGGTGCGGTGGCAGCTTGCGAGTTGAGACATAGTCTCAGTACATGCTGCGCCCCTCGCGACCACGGCGGCATGACTTCAGTCATACGGACCTGTGATTCGTGTCACGAAACGTCGAACACGAAACACCATCGCACGTCCTCCGTATACTACGAAGCTCATCGTCCATAGGAGGCATAGGTCCATGCGTTTGAAGTCCTTGGCGGCTGCGGCCGCGATTCTGTGCGTTGCCGGCAGCGGCGCGTTTGCAACACTTCGTGCCGACGATCCGAAGCCGGCGGACAAAGCGAGCGCCACCAAGCCCGCGGAGAAGCCCGAGAAGCCGGAGCCCAAGAAGTTCGTCCGGCAGCACCACGCTCGCATCGGCGATGCGGACGTGAACTACACCACCACGTCCGAGGAGATCTTCCTGAAGGACAACGACGGGAAGGAGACCGCGAGCTTCTTCACGATCGCCTACACAAAGGATGGCGTCGCGCGGCCGGAAGATCGCCCTGTCACCTTCGTCTACAACGGCGGTCCCGGCTCGGCGTCGCTGTGGCTCCACTTCGGCCTGGTCGGCCCGAAGGTGATCGACATCCCGAGCGATGCCGCCGACCCTGGCGCGCCGCCGTACAAGCTGCGCGACAACCCGGTCACGATCTTCCGCGCCACCGACCTCGTCTTCGTCGATCCGATCGGTACGGGCTACAGCCATGCGATGGGCGACAAGAAGGGCGAAGACTTCTGGGGCTACGACGAAGACGCCGATTCGGTCGCGGAGTTCATCCGCAGCTGGATCACGAAGCACAATCGCTGGAACTCGCCGAAGTACCTCCTCGGCGAGAGTTACGGCGGGATTCGCTCTTCGATGCTGGTGAACCGCCTGCAGTCAAATCTGAACGTCGGCCTCAACGGCGTCATCCTTATCTCTCCGGCGCTCAACATGGGAACGCTGCCGTTCGTCACCGCCGGCAACGATCTCAGTTACGCAACGACGCTTCCTTCACTGGCCGCCGCCGCGTACTACCACCACAAGCTTCCCGACCAGTGGAAAGACCTCAACACGCTTCTGACGGAGGTCGAGCACTTCGCCGGCAACGACTACCTTCTCGCGCTCTTCCAGGGCGACTCGCTCGACAAGGCGCAGAAGGAGAAGATCGCCGACTCGCTCCACCGCTACACCGGCCTGTCGAAGGAGTACATCCTCCGCGCCGATCTCCGCATCTACGCGCTCCGCTTCACGAAGGAGCTGATGCGCGACGAAGGAAAGTCGATCGGCGCGCTCGACGACCGCTACGAGCAGGACGAACTCGATCGCGTCGCGGAGTTCCCCGACAACGACGCGTTCGGCGCGAAGACCGGACCGATCTACGTCGCTCTCTTCGAGAACTACCTCCACAACGACCTCGGAGTCGATTTCGACAAACGCTACTTCCCGCAGAACGGCGAAGCAAATCAGAAGTGGAAGCGTCCGGCGCAGGGCCGCAACGCGTTCGCGGGATTCGTCGACGTCACCGGCGCGCTGGCGCAGGGGACGAAGGACAACGAGGCGCTGCGCATCTTCTCGGCGTCCGGCTACAACGACCTGGTGACGTCGTACTTTGCGAACAAGTACATGCTGACGCACAGCGGCATCGACCCGAAGCGCCTCGTGATCAAGCAGTATCCCGGCGGCCACATGATGTATCTGCACCACCCCTCGGAAGAGGCGGTGTCGAACGACATCGTGGCATTCATCCAGGGGAAGTAAGGCGCGTGACGAATCTCACATGATCGAGTGATGGGATGAACGGCAGCCAGTGCGCGTCGATCGCACACTGGCTGCCATGAACGAAATCACACTGGCGATCGTAGGGTCCGGCGGCGACGGTGCCGTGGCAGCCGGCGACATTTTGTCGATGGCGTGCGCGCGCGACGGCCTCCACGTCATCAAGACCGAAGCGTACGGCCCGCAGATTCGCGGCGGCGAGTCATCCTGCACCGTGCGCATCAGCGCAAACGACATTCACGC
>DASYSN010000639.1:0-4640 GCA_036003305.1 Thermoanaerobaculia bacterium | reverse complement strand
CAACGCGAGCAGATGGACGAGACGGCGCTCAGCGGCGAGATCGATCGCCTTCACGCCGAGCTGCAGGCGGCGCAGACCGCCGGCTCGATGACGGCGCAGGTCCTCTCGGAGCGCCAGGCCGACATCATCGCGCGCCAGCAGCAGCTCGATGCCCTCCGCGCCGCACGCGAGCAGGACGTCGCCACACGCACCCACATCGACCAGGAGCGCACCGCCGCGTTCAACGCCGCCCAGCAGCGCCGGGCTCAGATCGAAGCGCAGCAGGCCGAGATGGAGCAGCGGATGAAGGCCGCGCAGCAGGCGGCTGAGCAGGCCGTCGCGGCCGCGCAGTCGGCCCAGCAGCAGACCCAGCAAATGCAGCAGCAGACGCAGCAAATGCAGCAACAGCAGCAGCAGATGCAGCAGCAAATGCAGGCCCAGCAGCAACAGGCGGCGCAGCTCCAGCAGCAGAGCGCGCAGCAGGCCGCGGAGCTGGAGAAGACCAAGACCGAGCTCGCAGCGCGGGAGGCGGAGACGCGGGAGCTGCGCATGCAGCAGGAGCTCGCGCGGATCGCCGCGACGAAGAACGACCAGCGCGGCCTCGTCGTGACGCTGCCCGGCATCTTCTTCGACACCGGCAAGTCGACCCTCAAGGCCGGCGCAAAGAACACGCTCGCCAAGATCGCCGCGCAGCTCAAAGGCGACAGCGACGTCCGCGTCGCGATCGAAGGGCACACTGACAGCGTCGGCAGCGACGAGAAGAACCAGCAGCTCTCCGAGAAACGCGCCAACGCCGTCCGCGACTACCTCGTCAGCAGCGGAGTCCCCGCCGACCGCGTGACCGCCACCGGCAAAGGCGAAGCCGACCCGGTCGCCTCCAACAAGACCGCCGCCGGCCGCCTGCAGAACCGCCGCGTCGAGCTCGTGATCACCACCGCGAAAACCTAGCCTCTGTGTGGCGCCGGCAATCCTGCCGGCGCCTAACCTTCCCACCGCTACGTCGTCCAACTCTCCATCGTAAGGAGGATGTATGCGACGGTTTCTGCCCCTTCTCGCTCTCTCTTTCCTCGCTCTTCCGGCGTTCGCGTATCGCAATCACGGCTTGAACATCAATACTTCGACAGAGGATGACGAGCCGCTCACGCGGTGCGATCAGATTCGGGCGTCGTTCGACGGCGAACGGATTCCGGTGACCGAGGAGACGCTCGACGCGCGGGGCGTGCGGACGCTGACCGTGCACATGGAGAGAAACGGCGGCGTCTATGTCACGTCGTCGGACGACGGCACGTACTCGGTGAAGGCGTGCAAGGCGTCGGCGTTCGGGGACGCGTCGTCGATTCATGCCGGGATCAGCGGCGGGACCGTGACGGCGGACGGACCGGACCGGAGCGATTGGGTCGTCTACGTCCTGGTGCGCGCGCCGCGGAACGCTTCGCTCGACCTCTCGGCGCACAACGGACCGATCGCGGTTCGCGACGTCTACGGCTCGATCACCGCGCACACGCAGAACGGGCCGCTCTCGCTGAAGAACACGGGCGGGACGATCGACGCGAGCGCGGTCAACGGTCCGGTGAGTTTCTCGGGCGATTCGGGAGCCGTGAAGCTGCGGGTGCAGAACGGGCCGCTCTCGGTGAAGCTCTCGTCCGACTTCTGGGGCACCGGCTCGCTCGACGCCTCGACGGAGAACGGACCGCTCTCTCTGAAACTCCCGCAGAACTATCGGTCGGGTGTCGTCGTCGAAACAGATGGGAATGGTCCCGTGAGCTGCAAAGCGGTGGCGTGCCGCGGCGTCAGGGCATTCAACGACGACGGCGAACAAGATCGCCCGCGGCGCATTGAGCTCGGCAGCGGCGGGATGGTGGTTCACTTGTCAACGACGAACGGTCCGCTATCGATCAAAGAGCGCGACTGAGGTCGCGGCGGTGCGCGCCGGTGGGCTCGGCGCGCACCGCTTCAGCCCGCCGGTACAATGCCCCCGTGCAGCGAGCCGCGCGACGGTTGCCCGCCGTTCTTGGCGTCACCTTCGGCCTTGCCGTCACCATCGGCAACATCATCGGGGTCGGCATCCTCCGCGCCCCCGGTGAGATCGCCGCCCGCCTCCCGAACTTCTGGCCTTATCTCGCCGTCTGGCTGATCGGCGGCGCCTACGCGCTCCTCGGCGCGAACTCGCTCGCGGAGCTCGGCGCGATGACGGCGCGTTCCGGCGGGCAGTACGTCTTCGTCCGCCGCGCCCTCGGCGACTACGCCGGCTTCGTCGTCGGGTGGAGCGACTGGATCTCCACCTGCGGCACGACGGCGGCGGTCGCGATCGTGATCGGCGAGTACTCCATCGTCCTGTTGCCGTCGCTCCGCGGAATCGAGATCGTCGCGCTCGGCGGGATCGCAGTCCTGACCGTCGTTCAGTGGTTCGGGACGAAGCCTGGCGCGGTCGCGCAGGACCTGACGAGCGTGCTCAAGACCGTCGTGCTGCTGCTGCTCGTCGTTGCGTGCTTCGTGGCGGGCGCTCGCAATCCGGCGCACGCCTCGCTGAGCGCGGATGTCGAAGGATCGATCTTCGTGGCGTTCATCATCGCGTTGCAGGCGGTGATCTACACGTACGACGGTTGGACGGCGATTCTCTACTTCGGCGAAGAGGTTAAGAACCCCGGCCGCGATGTGCCGCGCTCGATGTTCGGCGGTCTGCTGATGGTGATCGCGATCTACCTGCTGATCAACGTGTCGTTCCTGCGCGTGCTTCCGCTCGGATCGATCGCCGGGGAGAAGCTCGCGGCAGCGACGGTGTCGCGTCACATCTTTGGTCCGTACGGCGACACGATCGTCCGATCGATCCTGGTGATCGCGATGATCAGCGCGCTCAACTCGAACGTGCTGATGGCGCCGCGCGTGATCTTCGCGATGGCGAAGGACAAGCTGTTCTGGCGACACGCGGCCGAGGTGAATGGCGGGGGGACGCCGGACGTCGCGTTGCTGATCAGCAGCGCTCTCGCGGTGATCTTCATCGTCACGCAGTCGTTCGAGCAGGTGATCGCGAAGCTCGCGTTCTTCTTCGTCGCGAACTACACGCTGTCGTTCGCCGCGGTGTTCGCGTTGCGACGCCGCGAGCCCGACGCGGAGCGTCCGTTCCGCGCGTGGGGTCATCCGATCACCACCGGCATCGCGCTCCTCGCCTCGGTTGTATTCCTCGTCGGCGCGATTGCCAGCGATCCGCACAACTCGCTCTGGGCGGTCGGGCTTCTCGTCGTGAGCCTTCCGATTTATCTTCTCGTCCGCAAACGATGACCTGGCAATTCGATCCGAGGCTCGAGCACGCGTCGACGATTCCGGCGCGGTACTACGTCGATGCGGCGGTGCTCGCGGACGAGCAGCGTGCGATCTTCGCGAAGACGTGGCAGCTCGCCGGGCGCGCCGAGCAGGTGCGGGAGCCGGGGCAGTTCTTCACGACGACGATCGCGAACGAGCCTTTGCTCGTGATCCGCGGCTCGGACGGCGTGCTGCGTGCGATGTCGAACGTCTGCCGCCATCGCGCCGGACCGGTGGCGAAAGGGGAGGGGAAGCGGCCGGTCCTGCAATGCGGCTATCACGGCTGGACGTATTCGCTCGACGGGCGCCTTCTCAAGACACCGGAATTCGAGAACGTGCAGGATTTCGATCAAGCGTCGTGCGTCCTCCCGCAGTTCCGCGTCGAGACGTGGCTCGATCTCGTCTTCGTGAATCTCGATCCGGGCGCGCCGTCGCTGCGTGAGAGTCTCGGCGAAGTCGTCGACGCGGTCGGCCACGAAGGATTCCGGCTCGCCGCGTCGAAGAACTGGGAACTCGACTGCAACTGGAAGGTGTACGTCGACAACTACCTCGAGGGGTATCACATCCCGATCGTCCATCCGTCGCTGTTCCGCGAGATCGATTACCCGAGGTATTGGACCGAGACGAAGCGGATGTACTCGATCCAGCATGCGCCGGTGAAACGGAGCGAGCTGCTGCGCAGCGACGACGACGTGCAGTACTACTGGATCTTCCCCAACCTGATGCTGAACGTCTACGCCGACAACTTCTCCACGAACCTCATCCTCCCGCTGAGCCATGGCCGGACGCTGACGGTGTTCGAGTGGTTCTTCCGCGATCCGGAGAAGGCGCGGAAAGACATCGACTCGACGATCGCATTCAGCGACGAGATCCAGATCGAGGACATCGAGATCTGCGAGACCGTGCAGCGCGGCCTCGCCTCGACGACGTACGACAGCGGGCGCTACTCACCGCAGCGCGAGAACGGCGTGCATCACTTCCACGGCCTCTACGCGGAGATGATGAACCTCGGCTTCGCGCGCAGCACACGAGCGTAGACGGGGCATGTCTCATCGTGTGCGCCCGGCAGGTAGCCGATGCTGAGCAGGAACGAGGTTGTGATCTCCCCACCGGTGAAGACGAACGTCTTCTTGAAGAGCTTCACCCACTCGTCGCTGCTTCGAGGATGATGCGCCTCGAGCCACTCCGCAAACGATCCGAGCTTCCGCAGCCGCTTCGCATTCTCGACCGCGGCCTCGATCTTCAGCCGGTTGCGGATGATGCCCGCGTTGGACATCAGCTTCGCCTTACGTGCCTCGCTGAATCGCGCGACTCTCTCGATCTCGAAGCCGGAGAACGCCTCATGAAACGCGTCGCGCTTC
>DASYSN010000638.1:0-6370 GCA_036003305.1 Thermoanaerobaculia bacterium | reverse complement strand
GTCCGGAACGCCGTTCGGGTCCAGAAGCTCGAAGAAGAGAACACGGAGCTGAAGGAGAAGGTCGAGAAGGAGTATCAGCTCGTCGGCGAGGCGCAGGGGATGCGCGACCTCAAGACGCAGGTCGAGCGGGCCGCTCCGACGAAGGCGACCGTCCTCATCACCGGCGAGTCGGGAACGGGGAAGGAGCTCGTCGCACGCGAGATCCATCGCCGCTCGTCGCGCGCGAACCAGCCGTTCGTGCAGGTGAACTGCGCCGCAATCCCCGAGGAGCTGATCGAGTCGGAGCTGTTCGGACACGAGAAGGGGTCGTTCACCGGCGCGGTGCGGAAGCAGACCGGGAAGTTCGTGGCGGCCGACGGCGGGACGATTTTCCTCGACGAAGTCGGCGACATGTCGCTGCGCACGCAGGCGAAGGTGCTGCGCGTGCTGCAGGAGGGGGAGGTCGAGCCGGTCGGCGCCGCGACGGTGATCAAGGTCGACGTCCGCGTGATCGCCGCGACGAACAAGGAGCTGACCGAAGAGATCCGCGCCGGACGTTTCCGCGAGGACCTCTACTACCGCCTGAACGTGATCCCAATTCGCACGCCGCCGCTCCGCGAGCGGCGCGACGACATTCCGATTCTCGCGGAGCACTTCGCGAAGCTCTTCTCCGAGGAGCACAACTACCACGTGAAGACGTTCACGAACGCCGCGAAGAAGGCGCTGCAGGATGCGCCGTGGCGGGGCAACGTGCGCGAGCTGCGCAACATGATCGAGCGGCTCGTGATCATGGTGCCGGCCGACAAGATCGACATCACCGACCTGCCGGCGGAGTTCTTCCGCACGTCGGCCGACATCATCGCTTCGGCCCTGAAGCTCGCGACGCTGCAAGAGTTCAAGGACGAGGCGGAGAAGGCGTTCATCATCGCGAAGCTCCGCGAGTTCGGCTGGAACGTGTCGAAGACCGCCGACGCGATCGACACGCCGCGGTCAAATCTCTACAAGAAGATCGAGCAGTACAACATACGGCGCGAGGCCGGCGCGGGGGCGACCGCTGACGATGGCGGAGAAATCAGCGGTTAACGGTCCGACTGCCGGTCCAATTGGCGTCTTTGATTCGGGCGTCGGCGGGCTGACCGTCTTTCGCGCGATCTCGCGCGCCTTGCCGCACGAGCCGCTGATCTACCTCGGCGACTCGGCGCGCGTCCCGTACGGCACGAAGTCGCCGCAGATCGTCACGCGGTACGCGCTCGAGGCGGCGAATCACCTCCTCGGACGCGGCATCAAGATGCTCGTCGTCGCGTGCAACACGGCGACCGCGGCGGCGCTCCCGATCCTGAAGGAGAAGCTCGACATCCCGGTGATCGGCGTCGTCGAGCCGGGCGCCCGCGCCGCCGTCGAGCGGAGCCGCGGGCGCATCGGAGTCATTGCGACCGAGGGGACCGTGCGGTCGCGCGCGTACACGAAGGCGATCCAGCAGATCGAGCCGAAGGCGGAAGTCATCGAATCGCCCGCGCCGCTGTTCGTCCCGTTAGCGGAGGAGGGGTGGGCGAACACGCACGTCGCGCGCGAGGTCGCCGGGATCTATCTCGAGCCGCTCCTCGACGCCGGCATCGACACGCTGGTCCTCGGCTGCACGCACTACCCGATCCTGCGAAACACGATCGAGTCAGTCGTCGGCGATCAGGTGCAGATCGTCGACAGCGCGGAGACGACCGCGGAGTGTGTGCGGTTAGCGCTAAATGGCGCAGGATCGACGAGTGGCCGGCCGGAGCATCAGTTCCTTGTCACCGACGCCGAGGAGCGCTTCCGCCGGATCGCCGCGGAGTTCCTCGAGTACGAGATCGCGAACCTGGAACTGGTGACGCTGTAGAGTCCGGGCTACTCCCCCTCATTCGGATCGACCGTCGCCGCAGCCGTGAGCTCCGCGCTCGCCGCGGCATACTCCGGCAGGTCGCTCGACGAAACGCGAACGTACTGATTCACGACGCTCCGACTGCCGAACACGCCGAGCTTCTCCATGAGGAACTCGAACTTGTCCTCCAGCGCCTGGATGATCGGGCCCTTCGCGCTCTCGGGCATCTCCCACATCCGCTGCTTGAACGGTCCGAGCGCCTTCTTGCGGGTCTTGTAGACGAACTGCTCGTCCGTCTCGCCGTCCTTGCGCTCGTCCTGGCAGTTCGCGAAGCAGAAGTCGCGGATCTGCTCTTTCATGTCGGCGGGGAACGATGGGGCGTCGAGGACCATGTTCTGGAACTGCGTCGCGAGGTGGATCTCGACGGCCTGGTTTTCGGGGAACTTGTTGAAGACCGACTCGGGAAGCGTCGAAGCGCCGTGCTGGACGCTGCCGGCGATCCGGTACTCGTTCCGGCAGATGTCGGTCACTTCGCGCAGGACGTTGAAGTCGATCTTCGCCTGAGCGATGGAGCCGTCCGGCAGCGGCACGCCGCCGTGCGACGTTCCGGTCTGCACCGAGATCTTCGCGATGCCCGGCTCGCCGTCGAGGTGCTTGCGCAGCCCTTCCATGTAGGCGCGGACCTCGTCCGGCTGCGTGTTGTACTTGCCGACCTCGCCGATCTCGCCGCCGACTGAAACGTGAATCCCTTTCGGCTGCCGCTCGCGAATGTATTTCGTCAGGTGCGCCGTGTACTCGTAATTCGCCCGCTGCTGCTCGTCGCGCGTCGGGAAGCCGAGGTCGACGAGCGTCGAGGTGTCGATATCGATGTTGTAGAACTCGGCCGCGAGCGCCTCGTCGATGAGCGACTCGAGCGCCTTGACCTCGCTCGCTTTTCCGTCCGGCGTCGCCCACTTCTTCGCGCTCGCCTGGAAGTGATCGCCCTGGATGAACACCGGGCCGGTGAACCCTTCCTTGACCGCCGCCGCGAGGACGCACGCGGCGTACTCGCCGGGCCGCTGTTCGCTGTAGCCGATCTCGGAGCGCGCGATCTCGAAGATGAACGCGCCGGCGTCGTGCCGCATCGCGGCGCGGAAGAGCGCGCGCGCGACGTCGTATGTGAGCGCCCGGATGTTGTGCGCCGGGACGGTGAACGACGGCGTCAGCTCCCCGCGCCCGATCGCGTCGTACAGCGGGAAGATCGACGACGGCACCGCCCCCGCCTGGCGGGCGCGAAGGTGGATCTGCTTGCGCGCGTCCGCCTTGACTGCCGCGTCGTCGCTGAAGACCGCCGTATGTACGAGATCGTCGATGCTGTCGTGGCTCATGGGGCGGTTTATAGCACGCCCACATGCTGGCGGATCTGCGCCAGCAGGTCCTGCAGATCGAACGGCTTCTGCACCGTTCCATTCGCGCCGAGCTCGGCGATTTCCTGGCGCGTGACCGGTTCTCCGGTCAGCAAAAGAATCGGAACTTCCTGCAGGCCGGCGTCGCCGCGCAGCGCCTTGATGACGTCCTCTCCCGACATGCCCGGCATGTTCTTGTCGAGCAGCACGAGGTCGGGCGCCTCGGCGCGCGCCGCTTCGATCGCCGCCGCGCCGCTCGTCGCCGTCCGTGCCTCGTACCCGAATTCGCGAAGCAGGCTCCGCATCAACGTGATGATCGGAGCGTCGTCGTCGACCACGAGGATGATCGGCTTGCGCGGCACGGAACGACTATAAACTGAACGGCATGGCAGTTCGCCACGATCGCAAGGTGTCGATTCTCGATGTCATGGGGCCGGTAATGGTCGGCCCTTCCTCTTCGCACACGGCGGGAACGGCGCGGCTGGGACGGGTGGCGCGCGAGATCCTCGACGAGGACCCGGTCAACGTTCACTTCTACCTGCATCCGCCGCTCGCGGCGACGTATCGCGGGCACGGGTCCGACTTCGCGCTCGTCGGCGGCTCGATCGGGCTGAACGTCGACGATCCGCGCATTCCGGAGGCGATCCGGATCGCGGAGCAGATGGGCGTCGAGATCGAGTTCTCGGAAGAGGACCTCGGCGAGGTGCATCCGAACACCGTCCGCATCGAGATCCACGGCCAGAACCGCGAAGCCGAAATCGTCGGCTCCTCGATCGGCGGCGGAGTCATCGAGGTCTTCAAGATCAACGGCTTCCAGACGCGTTTCAAGGGCGACTCGCCGACGCTCCTCCTCTTCTACCGCGACCGCCCCGGCATGATCTCCGAGGCGACCCGCATCATCGCGGAGGAGGGGATCAACATCGCCTCGCTCTACTGTTCCCGCAAACAGCGCGGCAAGGACGCCTTCATGCAGATCGACGTCGACGCCCCCCTCGGCAAAACCGCCATCGACCGCATCTGCGGCATCGTCGATGTAGCCGAGGCGAAGTATTTGGACCGGATACCGTGATCCGTGATCCGTGATCCGTCATCCGCGTCTCCGGATGCCGGATGCCGGATGCCGGATGCCGAATGGAAGCCTTTTCGCCACCCCCGCGTTGATGCCCAACGATGATCGAATCGTTCAAGCAACTCGAAGAAGTCGGCCGCGACCGCGACCTCGCCGAGGTTTTTCTCGAGGTCGACGAGCAGGAGCATGGCATCCCGGGGGAGCAGATCCTCTCCGCGCTGCGCAAGCGCCGCGGGGTGATGCGCGACTGCATCGAGCGCGGGAAGAGCGGCGGCCTCTCGATGGGGAAGCTCGTCGGCAACGAGGCGAAGAAGCTGAACGAGGCGTTCACCGCCGGCAAGACGTTTCTCGACCCGCTGACGATCAAGGCCGAGCTTTACGCGCTCGCGGTGATGGGCGAGAACTCGCGGATGGGAGTCATCGTCGCGGCTCCGACCGCCGGCGCGGGCGGTGTCGTTCCCGGCATGCTGCTGGCGCTCGAGGAAGAGCGGCACGTCGATCCGGAGAAGACGGTCCGTGCCCTCGTCGTCGCCGGCGGAATCGGCTCGATCGTGGCGCTGTCGGCGAACATCAGCGGCGCCGCGGGCGGCTGTCAGAACGAAGTCGGCGTCGCGGCGGGGATGGGGGCGGCGGCGGTGGCGTACATGATGGGCGGCGACACGCACACGTGCATTCACGCCTCGGCGCTCGCGCTCAAGAACACCCTCGGCCTGGTCTGCGATCCGGTGGGCGGTCTCGTCGAGGTGCCGTGCGTCAAGCGCAACGCGCTCTTCGCAGTCCACGGCCTGACCGCGGCGCAGCTCGCGCTCGCCGGGGTCGATTCGGTCATCCCGATGGATGAAGTGGTCGAGGCAATGGTCCGCATCGGACGCGCCCTGCCGCGTGGCCTGAAAGAAACGGCCGAAGGCGGACTCGCGACCACGCCCACCGGCTGCGCGATCGGCCAGCGCCTCAAGGACGAGGCGAATCAGCGCCGCGCCGAGCGCGCCGCCGAACGCGAGCGCGAGGCGATGGAACGGAAGGAACGGGCGACGACGTAGCTCCCGTGTGGCGCGGGCTTTCCAGCCCGCGTCCCGAGAACCGAGCACAGGCTGGAAAGCCTGCGCCACACGAGCGACCTACCGGAACGACGCTACCCGCGTTCCGATATAGAACGAGTTCACGTTCAGTCCCGGGTTCCGCTCCGCGATCACGCCGTTCGAGATGTGGAAGAAGCGCCAGCCGATGCGCAGCGGGGTCTTCGACTGCGGAAACAAGACCGCGCCGATGGCGAACTGCGACTGGAAGTTGATGTGCGACGTCGTCGCCGGAACCTCGCGCATCGACCACATCGGGCCGGAGCCGATCTCGAGGAACGGTTGCGCGCGATTGGAACCGGTGCGCCAGAGGTGGCGCGCGTAGAGCTCGAGGCCGAGCGCCTTTACCTGATTCGTCGCGGCGCCGAGGTGGTACGGATCCCACTCGCGCGGCTGATCGACGTCGCTCAGAATGGCCGTCGTGCCGATCTCCGTATGCGAGATCCAGCGCTCCACGCGCTTCGAATTCCACACGAGCTCGAGCTGCGCCGACCCGATCCGCGCCTGCCCGTGCCAGTTCTGCATGCTCACGCCGCCGGACAGATAGCCGTTCAGCTCCTTTGGTCCCGCGAACGCAGGTAGGGACAAAGCTGCCGCAAGCAGGAGACTTCCGATCGGTGTGCGCATGTGTTGCTAAGGATAATACCCGCGAATCGTCTTCGCGCGTCCTTCGGTTACCTGAACCGTCACGTCGTGCCATTTGCCGCCGGGTTTGACGTCGCTGGCGGGGTAGAAGCCGAGGATGTATTGGGAGCGGAGCTCGTTCTCGATGTCCTGGTAGATCTTCCCGAGCTCTGACGCGGAGTCGATGGAGTAGAGGTTACCGCCGGTCTCCGCGCAGAAGCGGGAGAGCAGGTGCTTCACTTCGAGGTCCGTCCCTTTCACGCCGATCGCGATCGCGTAAATGGGGACGGCGGAGCGGCGCGCGTACTCGAGCGCCTGGTCGAACGTGTACTTCGAGGTCGTGTCGCGGCCGTCGGTGATCACCACGAGCACCTTCTGGCCT
>DASYSN010000637.1:0-2561 GCA_036003305.1 Thermoanaerobaculia bacterium | reverse complement strand
TGACGACCGACGAGATTTTCGGTCCCGTGCTGTCGATCTACCTCTTCGATTCGGAGGAGGAGGCGATTGAGCTCGCGAACGACACGCCGTACGGTCTCGCGGCGTGCGTCTGGAGCGGCGACGTCTCGCGTGGCATGCGCGTGGCGCGGCGGATTCGCGCCGGGCGCCTCTGGATCAACTCCGCCCAGGAGAACTTCCCCGAAATGCCGATCGGCGGCATGGGCGCATCGGGGATCGGCCGCGAAGCAGGAAGCGCCGGGATTCGCACCTACTGCGAGATCAAATCGGTCATCATGAAGTCCCTATGACGGCTGACGAGATCACCAGCAGGCTCCAGGATTGGCTCACCGAAAAGACGGGAGCAGCGATCGCGCCCGATCAGCATTACGCGGAGGTGCGCGAGGTCGACTCGTTCGACGTCCTGGCACTCGTGCTCTTCGCCGAGAAGACGTACAACGTGAAGTTCGCCGCGTCCGATTTTGAAGATCCGCGGTTTGGTACGATCGCCGGGCTCGCTTCCCTGATTCACTCGCGCCTGTGAACGTCAATTACGTCCCGATCGACTCCGAAGTCCTCGGCCGATCCGTCCTGTCGATCGACGGCTTCGATCCCAACGAAGATTTCGCCGCGTTCGAGCAGGCATACGTCGAGCGGCACCAGCCGGCGTACGTCTCGTGCAAGATCCCGCTCGAAAATGTCGCCGCCGCCCACGCCCTCGAACGGCAGGGTTTTCATCTGATCGAATGTCAGATCCGATCCGAGATCGATCTGCGCCGCGATTACGACATGAGCGCCTTCCCCTACGAATTCGTCAAAGTCGAGACGGAGGAGGAGCTCGCGCCGGTCCTCGAGATCGCGGCCACGACGTTCGAACATGACCGCTTCAGCATCGACCCGCTGATCGAGCGAAACGTCTCGGGCGAGCGGTACAAGCGGTACGTTCGCCGCTCGTTCGAAGCCGCGGATGAGGCGGTGTACCGGCTCTACGCGCCGGCGGACGACCGCACGGTCGCGTTCAAGACGCATCGCTATCTTCCCGGCGATCAGGTGCTGCTCCTCCTCGGCGGAGTGCACCCGAGTTACAAACAGCTCGGCGTCGGCGTCATCAACACGTACGGTGAGCTCAACGAGCTGCGGAGACTCGGCATCCGCAGCGGACACACGCACATTTCGGCCGCGAATTACCCGGTCTTCAACCTCGAGATTCGCCGTCTCGGATTTCGGGTTGTGACGACCTTCGCCGTCCTGCGGAAGATCTACCGCTGAGCGCCGGTCAGGTCTGCGTGCATTCGAGGATCAGGATCGTGTACGGGATGCGCAGCAGATCGTGCCTCACGTGCGGCGTCACGGATTGGAAGACCTGCCGCGCGAGCGCGAGATAGCTGGTCTCATCGCGCACATTCTGGCCACGGTCACGCGAGAGCAGGTAACGGGCGATGCGTGATTGCCCCGGCACGTAGCAGCCGTCGAGGGTGACGAGGCGACCGCCTCTCTTCAGAGCGATTTTCGCGAGCCGGAAGAGATCGACCGCTTCGCCGTCGTCGAGGTGGTGTACGACGCCGTTCGCGAGGACGATGTCGTAGGTCCCTTCATTGCCCGCCAGCGACGCAGCGTCGACGCGCGCGCAGCGGAACGTTCCGCGGTCGCCGAAATGCCGGTTCGCGCGCTCGATGTACGCTTCGCTGAGATCGAAACCTTCGTAGCGGACGTCGCGGGGAAGGTACTTGAGGATGTCGCCCGGTCCGCAACCGATGTCGAGAATGCGGTCGCCGGCATTCGGCCGAACGTACTCGCTGATATAGATCCCCTGCTGCTTTTCACCGCTGACCATCCACCGGAAGAGGCTGTAGACGAGCGGGGAGGAAAGGATCGAGCGTAGTCCTCCGGTCGTCTGCGCCATTCGTCAGAGGATAGCGCAGTACACTTCGGCGTCATGAAGCACATCGAATCGCCGTCGATCGTGGCGGCGGCGGGGAACAAGCCGAAGATCATCGAAGAGTACGTTGGCCGGGTGAACTCCGCCACGTCGGACCTGAGCGTCGCCAGGATGAAGAGCCCGAGCGGATGGGTCGAGCCGGGCCAGACGCCTGAGTTCGACGAGTACACGGTCGTGCTCCGCGGCGTCCTGCGCGTGACGACGGCCGAGGGATCGACTGAGGTGACCGCGGGACAGGCGGTCATCGCGCCGAAGGGAGAATGGGTGCAGTACTCGACACCGTATGCCGACGGCGCCGAATACATCGCTGTGTGCCTCCCCGCGTTCGCCCCTGATATCGTCCACCGAGACGCATGAGCCGGCTGCTGATTCTCAACGAACACGAGGTGCACGAGCTGCTGACGATGCGCGAGTGCATCTCCGTCATGGAAGAGGCGCTTGCGAACCTTGCGCGTGGCGAGGGACACAACCCGCTCCGCTCGATCGTCCGCGCCCCCGGCGCGAGCGGGTTCCTCGGGTTGATGCCGGCCTACGCCACTGCCGGTGCGAAGCCGTACTACGCCCTCAAGGAAATCTGTCTCTTCCCCGGCAATCCGGCCCGCGGTCTCGACACTCACCTCGGCGC